>NZ_CP058669.1:2447500-2690927 GCF_014323565.1 Hyphobacterium sp. CCMP332 | reverse complement strand
ACCCCTTCATGACTTGTTTTATTTGGTTCACCGCGACAGAACACACACCGAGGCAAACGCGCACAGCCGGAAAGTGGCTACTTTCCTGACCTCACTATCAACGCCACACCATCGCTCGTAAAGCATGCGCCCCATCTTCGCCGTATTTCAGCCGCGGATGTTGCATAAAAGTCATATTGTCGTCAGACGCCCGTCATTTCAGCTTTCAATGCAGCTTCGTCTTGCATCTCGCCGACACCGGGGCTAATAGCTCGCCTCCCTTGGTGGACGGGCGCGTAGCTCAGTGGGAGAGCACTACGTTGACATCGTAGGGGTCGCAAGTTCAATCCTTGCCGCGCCCACCATTTCTGCAGAATTTACAAAGACTTGCCTGCCCTTGCGAGATTGACGCATTGGCAGGGCGTTTCGCATGCCTATCTTGCTGTCGAACCCTGTAAGGATAATCGCCATGTCCGATGCGCTACTCGCCCGACTGAACAAGATCGCCGATCCTGCCAGCGGCCAGGGTCTGGTGGACGCGGAGCGGCTCGACGGCGCGGTCATCGACAAGGGTGTTGCCACAATTGTGCTCAAGGCCAATGCCGACGAGGATTCTGCCACGCTCAAGGCCCGAATCGAAGCGGCGGCGCAGGAGGTTGACGGTGTCGAGCGGGTGCGTGTCATTACCACCATTCAACGATCCCCCGGATCCGCCGCTCCGGCCTCTAAAAGCGCCGGGGCGCCAAGGCAGGCGGCCGCCGATTCGCCCCGCCCGGCCAAGCGCATCATCGCCGTGGCGGCCGGCAAGGGCGGCGTCGGCAAATCCACCGTCGCCGCAAATCTGGCCGCCGCACTCGCCAAGCAGGGCCTGCGCGTTGCGATTCTGGATGCCGATATCTACGGGCCGTCCATTCCGCGGCTTTTCGGCTTGCGCGACATCAAGGGCCTCAAGAAGACGGACAAGGGGATCGAGCCGGCCGAGTCGCATGGCGTGCGCATCGTCTCGATGGGCTTTCTGAGCAAGCCCGGTCAGCCTGTCGTCTGGCGCGGGCCCATGGTGCAGGGCGCGATCCAGCAATTTCTCAACGAGGCCGACTGGGGCGATCCCGACGTGCTCTTCATCGACATGCCTCCGGGCACAGGCGATGCGCAGCTGGCCATCGCCCAGACCGTGGCGATTGATGGCGCGGTCATTGCCTGCACGCCGCAGGATCTGGCGCTGGATGATGCCCGCAAGGCCATCGGCATGTTTGAAAAGACCCACGCGCCGATTCTGGGCCTGATCGAAAATATGAGCGTCTTCCTGTGCCCGCATTGCGGCGAACCCAGCGAAATCTTCGGTCATGGCGGTGCCCGCGCCGAGGCCGAAGCCATAGGCGTGCCCTTTCTTGGCGAAATTCCGCTGACGATCGAATTACGGGAACGCTCCGATTCCGGTCATCCAGTCGCCTTTGGTGACGGGCCCGTGGCAGATGCCTTTGCCCGCGCCGCCAATGCCATGCTGGTCTCGGCAGACGAGGCGCGCAAGCCGCCCCCGGACATTGCCTTCTCCAGCTAGGCCAGCGTCCAGTCGGGCGGGGTGATCCCGTTCGGGGCATCAAGACCGAAGACATCCGAAAGGATAAGTGGCGACAATGCCTCCCGAGGCGGGCCATCGGCGACGATGCGGCCCTGATCCATGACCAGGACGCGGTCCGCAAAGCGGCAGACCAGTTCCAGACTATGCCCCGCAAAGACCGTGCAAACGCCGCGACCCGATTCAGCCTTGAGGATATTCATCACCGCCAGCTGATGACGCGGGTCGAGCGCTGCGCCGGGCTCATCGAGCAACAGCGTGTCTGCCCGGGTTGCCAATGCCCGCGCCAGCAGGATGCGCGCCTTCTCGCCCGAGGATAACTCGTCAAAGCGCCGGTCTGTCAGGCCGGCCGCGCCCGCCTGCTCTATGGCGTCGGCAATCGCCCGGTCGTCATCCCTTGAGGCCCGGGACAGCGGCTTCAGGAAGGGATAACGCCCGAGTTCAACGACGCGGCGGGCGATCATCGGCCAGGCCAGACGCGCATCGGCGGGGAGATAGGCAATCCGCCGCGCCCGCTCGCGATCTGCAAAACGCTCCAGCCCGACACCCTCGAGGCGGACATCGCCTCTTGCGGGCCGAAGCAAGCCCGCCAGGGTTTTGATCAACGTCGATTTGCCGGCTCCGTTCGGGCCCACAATGGCGGTCAGTTCTCCGGCGTGGAGCGACAATCCGGCAATCCGGAGTGCCGTGCGTGCACCATAGCGGCACTCGACATCCTGCAGGTCAAACCGTGGGGTCATGGGGCCAGCCTCCCCGCTTTCCGGATGAGGTGGAAGAAGAAGGGCACGCCGATCAGCGCTGTCATCACGCCCAGATAGAGCGGCACGCCCTCGCCCGACACCATGCGCGTCCCCGCATCCGCCGTCATCAACAGCGCGCCCCCACCGAGCGCCGCGGGCAGGAGCAGTCGCGATGGCTCGTGCTGGACATATGGCCGAAGGAGGTGCGGCACGACCAGACCGACAAAACCGATAGCACCGGCCACCGCCACTGCAGCGCCGACCGCGAGCGCCGTTCCGGCGATCAGGCGAAGCTGAAGCCCGCGAAGATTGACGCCCAGCGCCCGGGCACCCTCCTCGCCTAGGCTCAGGCTATCGAGATCGCGCGCCGTGGTGAGACTGATCGCGGCACCACACGCGATCAGCGGCAGGGCGATCTGCACCTCCGTCCAGCTCGAATTACGCAGAGACCCCATCAGCCAGTAGGCAATCTCGGACAGCGCCCAGGGGTTGGGCGAGAAATTCATAGCCAGCGCCACGATGGCATTGGCCAGCGCGCCGACAGCCACGCCAGACAGAATCAGCGTTGTCGCCGTCGCGCCCCGCCCGGCGATCAGCAGCAGGGTTATGCCGCCCAGCGCCGCACCGGTGATCGCCATTGCGGGCAAGATAACGACAGAGATCGCGGCGAGGCCGAAATAGAGCGTTGCCACCGCCCCTGCCGCAGCGCTGGCGGACACGCCGATGACGCCCGGATCGGCCAGCGGATTGCGGAAATAGCCTTGCAGGGCGGCCCCCGACAGACCGAGTGCCGCGCCGACCAGAAAGCCGAGCACGATGCGGGGCAGACGCAATTCCGTCAAAATCAGGCGCGCGGTTTCATCACCCGACAGCAAGGCAGCAAGCGGGAGACCCTCCACCAGCAGGCCCGCCGCTCCGGCCAGAAGACAAAAGGCGACGAGCGTCAGAATCAGGCGGATATCTGTCATGCGCCCTGCTCCAGCTGATCAAGCGCTTCGGCGATCTGTTCAGCGGCGTCCATCAGAGCCGGACCTGCACAGGACCAGACGGCGGCCGGGACATCAATGCGAGGCCGGTTGGCCAGAAGTCGCCGAAAGGCCGAGTGTTGTGCGCCCGTATTGTTCCGGGTGGCATAACCGTCGATGAAATAGCTGGTGACGATGAGGTCGGGATCAACCCGGAAGGCCCATTCGGCATCTGCCGCCAGCCAGCCGCTCGCGCCGGCATCGGCGGCGGCATTGCGCCCGCCCGCCATGCGAATCGCCTCATCGACCAGCGTGCCGGCTCCGGCCGCTCCGCCCGTCACGCTGAGATAAAAGACGGAAGGCTGGCGGTTACGCTGTTCGGCGCGCCGGGCCAGTGCCGTGCGCCGGTCCTCGAGCGTGAGGACAAGTACTTCGGCGCGTTCCGCCTCGCCCAGCGCTTCGCCCATGGCGCGCAGATTGACGATTACACCGGACCAGTCTTCGCCCCATTGCAGGCTGACATGTTCAATGCCCGCGCGACCGAGAAAGCGCGCCGCATCACCGGCCCCGGACGGACCGAACACGACGAGATCGGGTTCCAGAGCCAGCAGACGCTCGGCTTCGCCATTGGCGCGCGGCAGATCCAGCGCCCAGTCCGGCGCAGCGGAAACGGTCTGCCCCGCCTGCCAGGAAACCGCCGCAACGGCGTCCCGGTCCGCCAGCGCAAAGACATAGGCATCCGCGCACAGATCCGCCGAGACGATGCGCGAGGGGCTGTCGGCCGGGCTAGCCGCCGAGGTGCAGGCCCACAAACAGGCCGCGGCCTTCAGATGCATATCCAAAGACATCCATTCCCTCCTCTTCGCTCAGATTGGTGCCGCGCAGATAGACCTGCAGGGTCGGGGAAAGCTGCCATGCCAGGCGCGCCGACAACAGCGTATAGGCGGGCAAGGTGACGTTGGTGAATGTCCCGAAATCGGTATCCAGCTGGTCACCGGTATGGTCGGCAGCCAGCCCGGCCTGCCAGCGCGAATCCCGCGATTGCCAGTTGAGGCCTAGACTGCCGGTAAATTCCGGCCGCCGGATTTCCGGCGTGCCGTTTTCGTCTGACCTTTGAAACGTCGCCGATCCCGAGATTGAAATCCGGTCGGTGAGATCGGCCTCACCGTCGATTTCAATGCCGGACCGATGCGATTGTGTTGCCCGGTTTCGTGCCGTCGATGGCGACACCGAAAAGTCGGTGAAAATCTCGTCTTCGAGATCCGCTTCGAACCAGGTAATGGACACCCGCCCGGTCTCTCCCAATGTCTGATCCCAACCCACTTCGCAGCCGCGGGAGCGTTCCGGTGTCAGGTCGGGATTGCCTGCGAAGAAACCGGGAAAGAAACCGAACAGCTCGAAAATACCGGGGTTTTTCACGCCTTCACCGAAACTGGCGCGAAGACGGCCATTGATAGCATCGAAATGCCAGGCCGCGCCGATCCGCCAGGTGCCGGCATCTTCGAAACGGTCATTCCAGTCCTGACGCAGCGACGCCGACAGACGCGCCGGGCCCCTTACCAGGCGATAATCAATCGCGGCTGCCGTGTTCCCGGTCTCCCGCGACTGGTTCGAGCCCGCGCCGGCGCCCGAGAAACTGTCGAACGCGTTCCGTTCGATCTCGACCAGTCCTGTCAGCTGATGCGCGATGCCACCGGTCTGCCAGCTCAGCGTGGGTTGATAGAAGGCCTGCCAGCGTTGCGCCCGGCTTTTTCCCGGAAACGCGGCATCCGTGTAATTGGCCAGATCGTCCTGCGAGACATTGACGGCCAGATCATGGCGCAGTCCGAAACGCCGGAGGGTCATCCGCGCGCCAATGGCCATTTGCTGACCGGCGCTGAACTGATTGGTGTTGTCGAGCAAGCCATTGAAATCAGAATCGGAATCAAATTCGCTTTCAAAATCCGAAAAGCGCGCAGTCCATTGAATTGACTCTGCTTCGCCGAATTCGAGCGAACCCGTCGTCGACGCAAAGAAGCGCTGATAGGCGTCTTCTTCACCGCCCAGACCCGACACATCAATGCCATCGGTCTGCAGTTGCGAAACACTGATGCCGCCGCTCAAACGCCCCTGCCCGCCGGACGCGCGAAGCCCGGCGAAAAGCGTCCCGAAGGTGCCCGCCTCGAACTGGACCCGACGGCGTTCGCTGCCGGTCGAGCCGGCTGTACGGATATTGATGACCCCGCCGATCGCGTCCGAGCCCCAGAGCGCCGATTGTTCCCCGCGCAAAACCTCGACGCGCTCGACACCAAAGCCCGGCGCGTGGGCGAAGTCATACCCGCCGGTCAGTGGAACGGAGGCTTCAATCCCGTCGATCAGAACCAGGACATGATTGGCCTCCGACCCGCGCAGGCGCAGATCGGTCAGCCCGCCCGCCCCGCCGGAGCGGGACACGGCGATGCCGGGCACGGACCGCAAGGTGTCGGCGAGCGTAAGGCCGCCCCGCAATGCAATATCATCTTCGTCAACGAGACTGGCGGCAGAGGTAATATCTTCGGCCAGAGCCGGAATGCGGCCGCCAATGACGATCACCGTATCGGGGGCGTCCGGCCCGGCGTCATCGGTCTGGGCGAGCGCAGGAGAGGAAAGGAGGAAAATCACGGCGCAACTTCGCCGCAAGCTGGATTTCAGGCGCATCACAAACAACTCCGTTTGCGGCCGCGCGAGACATCCCGCGGCCGTTTTTCAAGGAGTCGCTACAAACGGATAAACCGCGCCATACCCACGTGACCCCGCACGGGTGGACGAGCGACGGCACAGGCAGGTCTTCCGGCTTACGGGTCCATGCGGGGTCTCACGTCTTCCCGGCTTGCGCCAGTGACTTGGTGTGAGTCCGCTCTCCGTTTACGGCTGCGGGCACAGCGGAGGACTTTCACCTCAACTTCCCTATCAAGGCCTTGCGGCCACCTGTACGGATTCGTGATTAGCGCGGGCCGGGCGGTTTGCCTAGAGGCCGACTTCCGCGAGCCGCCGTTCAAGATCGCGCAGCTTGGACCGCGCCTTGCGCCATTCCCACCAGAGGAAGGCGATCTTGGGGCCATCAACCAGATAGCGTTTCCACATGCGGCTCGGCTCCTGAGCCAGCCGGTGGAGCCATTCCAGACGCGATTTCTGCATCCAGACCGGCGCGCGGTCTGCGGCACCGCCGAGGAAATCCAGCGACGCGCCAACACACAGGCCGATGCCCTTGCAATCACCGCGGTCGAGACAGGCTTCAGCGATCATTTCCTGCTGGGGAGAACCGACACACAGGAAGGTGAAGCGGGACGGATTATCGGCGACAAATTGCGCACATTCCGCAATCGCTTCGGGGTTGTTTCGCAAGCCCATGGGCGGTTCATGCCAGCGCACGTCGCGCAGGCCATAGCGCGCTTTCACAGTCTCGACGACCTCTTCCGATCCACCGATAATCGTCACTGGTTCATGGCGCATGACGACATTGTCGAAGAGAGCTTTGGTGAGATCCGAGCCGGGCGTGACGTCAACCTCTTCGCCCGAGAACGAGGCGATGAGCTCCAGCACGCGGCTATCGCAAACGGTCAGCCATGCCTGGGCATAGAGGGGCGCGAGAATACCGTCGCGGCGCAGGCGGACGAGATGGTCCACATTCGGCGTCACGACGAACCGGAAAGGGGCGTCCGGATTGCGCTCGGCAAGGCGCAATACCGTTGTTGGAAAATCGATATTGTCGAAGGCGGAATTCAGAAACCAGATATGGCGCGAGCGGACGCGCCGTTCTGAACCATCCCGATGTGTGCTTCGCCGTGACATAAACCCAACCGTCCCGTTTCGCGCCAGTTGCGCAGCTTCGAGACGGTTAATTGCAAGGGCCGGGCCTTGTTGTGCCAAAGGCCTGCAAACCGACGGCTGTGGTAAAGGCGCGGTTAAAGCTGGCCGCGTTTCAGCTGCCGGATCGCAAACCGGGCAGGATGCAGCGCTTCGCGGCCTGCCCGCTCCAGCGGCGAGGGCTCGCCGCACAGATCCGAGGCCAGCGCCTCGGCCAGCAAGGGCGCATGGGCAAAACCACGCGATCCCAATCCGGACAAGACGATATTCTGCGGACCCGATGCCTTGACGTCAGTTTCCGGCAATTCGCCGTCCAGCGCCCAGCGCAACCAGTGTGAGCCAAACTCCCAGCCGGGGATCTCGCCGGATACCGGGAGGCGATCGGGCGTCGCCGCCCGCACGCCGGACCAGTGCTGTGCAGTTCCGTCCAGTGTTTGAGCAATCTCGGGCGCACGCCGCTCAAGAGCTGCCAGCAAGCGCCTTGCGGCCAATTCCGGATCCCCGGCCTCCGCGCCTTTTTCGTGCGTGGCTCCGACGAGCACCCGCCCATCCGGGGCTGCCGACGTGTAACCGCCCCAGACAATCGGGTGTCGCGGCGGACGTCCGTCCATGAGAAAGACGCGGCCTGCGCTCTGAGCGAGTTCGTGAAACGCAGCGTCTGATCCGCGGCAATCCAGGACCAGGGAGGCTTCCAGCATGCGGGCTGTATCGGTGATCACCCGCGTATCGCCCGCGAGGACACGAACAATCGCCGCCGGATCAAACCGCCCGGCGCGCGCCATCCAGAGACCCTCGTCGCGGATTTCATAGCCTTCGCCCATGGCTGCGGCGATGGCGGTGTAGCGCGCTCGATCCTTCATGTTTTCGATCAGACGCAGAGCGCCTTCGGGTTCAAGAACGCCCAGATCGGCATAGAGCCGACGCGCATATTCGAACGCCGCCAGCGTCGTGCGGACATGAGGACGGTCGGCATTTTCAAGACGGGGCGTAAGAAGGCCCGATGGCGCGCCGGATGCACCGCCTGCCAGACCATTGGGATCAAGAATGACGACCTCCCGCCCCCGCCGCCGCAGCGCATGGGCGAGACTGGCACCGGCAATGCCGCCGCCTCGAATGACGGCCGTGCCGCTCGCCGGCAAAAGACGTTGATACGGCGATGGCGTTGGTTTGAGCGATGGCCCGTCGAACACCGCCTCGAGGCGCTCACGCTTTTTCCCGAAGCCGGGCTTTTTCTCGACCGTAAAACCGGCTGCCGACAGACCCCGGCGAACCGCACCCGCCACCGTAAAGGTGGCGACGCGCGCGCCCGGCGCCGACAGCCGCGCCAGCTCCGGCCAGACGGTCTCGCTCCACATGGCGCCGTTATGGGCGGGTGCAAACCCGTCGAGGAACCAGGCGTCCACATTGGCCTCGATCTGCGGGAGGGCGTCGGCGATATCATCCTGGAACAGGGTCAGGGTGAGCCGGTCCGCATCGAAACGGAGCCGGTGCGCGCCTTTCAGGGGTTGCGGCCATTGCGCGATCAGTTGGCCGGACAGAGCCGCCAGCTCCGGGAAAGCGGACAGGGCCTTGCGGAGGTCGTCCACCCGCAGAGGAAATTTCTCGATAGAAATGAAATGCAGCCAGCCATTCTGTGGCCGCGTTTCATTCCAGAGCTGCCAGGCCGCGAGAAAATTCAGTCCGGTGCCAAAGCCCAGCTCTCCGACAACGAAATTGTCCTGCCTCTGCCAGCGGTCCGGCAAGCCGCATCCTGCCAGAAAGACGGCGCGGGTTTCGTCCAGACCGCCTTCTGCCGAAAAATAGATGTCGTCGAAGTCCGGCGCGACCGGACCCGTCTCGCGCCACTCCAGCCGGGGCGGGTCGCAGTAGAGTTTCACAACGACTTCATGAAGCGGGCGAAGGCCAGCAGCCCTTCCGGCCAGGGACCAAAACCGTCGGATTCGTCAAAATGCCCGACCTCACCGGCAATGGCGAAATTCGCCCTCCAGGCTTTCGCCCAGCGCTCTGCAGTGTCCGGCGAACAGGCCGGGTCATTCGAACTGGCGAGGACCATCGCCGGGCAGCCAAGCGGCGCCTCGGGAACAGGCGCAAAGCCATGGCCCGGATATTTCTGCTCCAGCTCGGGGCGGTTCCAATCAGAAGGCCCGACGAGAAAAGCGCCGGCAATCTTCTTCGCAGGCCAGTCTTTTGCGGCATAGGCCACGGTCAACACGCCCACCGAATGCGCGACCAGAACCACCGGCCGTGTTGCAGTCTCGATCGCGACTTTCAGCCGGGCAGTCCAGGCCGAACATACAGGGTGGTCCCAATTGCCCTGTTCCACACGGCGGGCGGTCGGCATCTTGTCCTGCCAGCGGCTCTGCCAGTGCAGGGGCGAGGCATTTCGAAGCCCCGGTACGATCAGGATATCTGCGTCACGAATTTTCATGGGACGGCTTATAGCGCCTCATCAGCGGCGGAAAAGGCTGCGTTCCTCTCGGGGACCGAAAAACAGCCAGAGAATGAAACCGACAATGGGTGCGATCAGGATGAGCGCAATCCAGATCACGCGCACCAGAGACGCCGAGGTGGACCGCGCCACATTGAGGATCGCATAGATGTCGAAGATGAGAACAAGCAGACCCAGAGGCCCGGCGATATGCATGCCCAAAAGAAAACTCCCTCATCCGGTTCGGGACAAGGGAGCCTAGACAAGAACGCCGGAGGCGTCAGCTTTCCATTTGTTATGCTTCTGTCTGGATATTCCCCAGGGCTTCTTCCAGCTCCATGAAGGTCGGCTGGGCAGAGCTCGGCACGCTGCCGCGGCCAATTTCCACGGAGATCTGGGCTGCATTGCCATGAAGGTGCGCCACCAGAACCGCCTGAATAATGGTGTAGAAAGTATGCTCTTCGTCGTAGATTTCCTTCAGGCGGGCGGCCATCGGACCGACAAAGCCATAGGCGAGAAAGACGCCGAGGAAGGTGCCGACCAGGGCTGAACCGATCTTGCCGCCCAGTACGGTCGGCGGCGCATCGATCGCGCCCATCGTCTTGATGATGCCCAGCACGGCGGCCACAATGCCCAGAGCCGGCAAGGCATCGGCCATATTCTGCAAGGCATGCGCCGGTCCGGCGGCCTCATGGTGATGTTTTTCCAGCTGGGCTTCCATCGCATCCTCGACCTGATGCGGGTCTTCCAGATTCATCGTCATCATCCGCAGCGTGTCGCAAATGAAGTCGGTCGCGAAGTGATCTTTCAGAATACGCGGATAGTTCTGGAAGATGGAAGAATCCTTGGGATTCTCGATATGCGCTTCCAGAGCAATCACGCCCTTGGTTTTCATGGTTTTGGTCAGCTGGAACAGAAGAGCGAGGAGATCGCGGTAATCCTGCGCCTTCCACTTGGGCCCGGCGATGATCTTGCCGAAATCGCCCAGCGTCTTCATCACCGTCTTGCCGGAATTACCGATGAGGAAAGCACCGACCGCGGCACCGCCAATCATCATCAATTCGAACGGCATGGCCGCGATGATGATTTCGAAATGGCCACCGGCCAGCGCGAACCCGCCGAACACCATGACCAGAACCACAACTATCCCAATGATCTGAAACATCTTACGTCCACCACCCGTTGTTCTTTGTCCGGTGTCCTCTTTTGACGGGACTGTCCGGTTTCGGGACGGAATATGGCGCATTAAGTTTAATGCCCGGTGTAGCGCGTGTTAGGAGGTGGTTTACAGAAACCGGTTCCGGCGGATCTGACCGGGCTGAAATACACCGTAACCGCAATTTATGGCCGCTTGCTTTACGGCCTGCGATAACGGGCCTAAGTCACGCCCATGCCGCCTGTTTACGATCCCGCAAACCCGTCGAGTGCTGCAGAAAGGCGAATGTCTTTCCGCTTGCTCTTTCTGTGCCTGATGGCCACGGGCATCGGCAATTCGATGCTGTTTGCGATCCTGCCGCCATTGGCGAGAAATCTGGGCGTCGCGGAAGCCTATATCGGAGCGATCTATACAATTTCGGCCCTCCTGTTTCTGATCATGAGCCCGATCTGGGGGGCGCTGTCAGACCATTATGGCCGCCGACCCCTGATCATGTTCGGCCTGGCCAGCTTTGCCGTCTCGACGCTAGTGTTTGCTGCCGCGGCGCTCGCCGGACAAATGGGCTGGGCCCCGCCCCTGATTGCCATTTTCGGCATGGCCGCGGCCCGGGCGCTGTTTGGCGGCCTCGGATCGGCAACCAATCCCGCCGCCCAGGCCTATGTCGCCGACCGCACATCAACGGGAGAACGCACCGAGGCGCTGGCAGGTCTGACGGCGGCCTTCGGGCTGGGCGGCGTGGTGGGGCCGGCTCTGGCTGCCGCGTTTGTCGAGCGGATCGGCATTGCCCCCTTCATGGTCGCGGTGGCGATTCTGGTCGCAGCAGCGGCGGTTCTGGTGCGCATGTTCCTGCCGGAGAAGACACCGCCGCGCCTGCAATCACGTCCGATCAACCCGCTGACACAACTTGGTTTTGCCTTCGACAAGCGCATTGCGCCGTTCTTTGCCTATGGATGTGGATTGTGGCTGGTGCAGGCAATCAGCCTGCAGGTCATCGGCTTCTACGTGATGGACAAGATGGAGGTTGGCCCGGAGGAGGGATTGCAGCTCGCCGGTGTGGCGTTGACCGCCGGAGCGGGGGCGTTGATTTTTGCCCAGCTCGTTGTGATTCCGGCGCTGAAAGCCAGTCCGCGCGCCCTGATGATCACCGGCGGTGTTCTGTCCATTTTCGCAAGCGTCGAAATGGTGATTGCGGGCAATTACGCATCGATCGTCTTTGGCTACATGCTCAGCGCGTTTGCCTTCGGATTGTCGCGATCCGGATTTGTAGGCGGGGCCTCGATTTCCGTGACGCCGGAAGAACAGGGCCGTGCTGCCGGCACGACAACAGCGACGGCAGGGCTTGGCTTTCTGGTCGCACCTGTAGCCGGGCTCTGGCTCTATCAGACCTATGGGCCGGAAACGCCCTACATCCTCACCGCCGGGATCGCCGCGGTATCAGCGGTTCTGGCCGCCCTGCACCCCGGCATCCGGTCCGTCACGACGATCATCCAGCCGGATATCGAGCCGCGCGGACCGATCTAGGCATTATTTCCGGATCAGTGGCCAGCCCAGCTCTCCGCCTGCGCCGCGGTCATCCAGATTCTCGATGCCGTATTCCGCGGGGTAGCGGCGCGTGATGTGGGCGGTGCCAAACAATACATCCCAGAAGAAGAGCAAATTGCCATAATTGCCCTTGTAGTGGGTCACACCGTCATCCTTGTGCATGCCGTGATGGGCAAAATGTGTCGCCGGGGTCGAGATGGTGCGCTCGACCACCCACATGACGGGCGAGAGCCATTTGATTTTATACAGGGGTTCATCCCAGCGGACGGCTGAATGGGCCCCGAATATCACTGTCATCTTGACCAGCAGATAGATGGCATAAACCGGGCCGAAACCGAGGTGAACGAGCACGGCGGCAATCCACAGGCCGGGCATGAAAATATAATAGGCAATGGCATTCCGGTAGGCGATGCGAATGCTCATATATTGTCCTGAGTGATGGGCGCGGTGAAAACTGTAAAGCCAGGGGTGGGTGTGCGAGGCGCGGTGCCACCAGTACTGTGTCATGTCATCGCCGACGAGCAAAATGGCCAGCATGCCCCACCAGGGGAGGCTGGCCCACGCATTCTCGCTGCCCGGGAACACCCAGTTCATCAGGGCCGGCGCGGTGAAGAATATCGCCGGAACCGTGATCAGAATAAAAACCGGCGTGCCAATGGCCTCGATCCAGACATCCCGCGCCGTGCCCTTTTCATGTTGAAAAAAGCGGCGGGTCACAATTTCCAGAAGCGCAAAACCGGCAAAAATCAGCGGCACGAGCAGTTTTGTGTCGAACGCCACGGTCAGTCGCCCGTTGATCCGGACGCCGCCAGTGTGGCGATCACCTGATCATACATGATGCGCCCGGCATAGCCGTCGACCGGATAGCCATTATCGCGCTGGAAATCCATCAGGGCCTGGCGGGTATTGGGGCCGAACATGCCATCCGGCGCACCCGGATTATAGCCCAGCTCGACCAGACCCTGTTGCAGGGCCAAAGTTTGCGAGCGGGTGATCGGCGGATCATCTTCCGGCCAGTCTCCTCGAATGATGAACTCGCCATTGAAACGCTGTGACAAAAGCCAGACGCCAATACCGTAGGACGTGGAATTGTTATAGCGCATCAGGGCGCGGAAATTCGGGAAGGTCAGGAAGGCCGGGCCCCTGCGTCCTGCCGGCAGGTTGAGGCGCGCCGCGTACATCAGCGTATCGGCTGACCAGTCTGTCCCGTCTGCCCGCGTCACGCCGCGCATTGACCACTCGGCGGTCATTCGGGCAGCACCCGGATCCCAGTTTGTGAGATCGAAAGCGTCCGGCAGTATGACCTCCACTACCACCGGCGCTTCACGCATCCATCCGGCCTCGCTGAGGAGGTTAGCGGAGGATGCGAGCGCATCGCCGACATTGTTCCAGATATCGATATGGCCATCGCCGTCGAAATCCGCGGCGCGGGCGAGATAGGTTTCAGGGATGAACTGGGTCTGACCCATGGCGCCGGCCCATGAACCGTAAAGTTCATCGCGGCGCGCATATCCGCGATCAATCATGCGGGCCACGGCAATCAATTGCGCCTCGGCCCATGAGCGGCGGCGGCCTTCCCAGGCCAGTGTTGCCAGCGACTGCACGACATCGCGGTCACCCTGGATAGCGCCGTAGGAGCTTTCCAGCCCCCAGACCGCGACCAGAATTTCATAGTCAACGCCGAAGCGGTTTTCGATATTGGTCAGCATGCCACGGCGGCCGGCGATTTCATCCGCACCGTTGCGCACCCGCAGACTGGAGGCTGCGATATCGAGATATTCCCACAGGGGGCGAACGAATTCCGGCTGGGTCCGATCCCGTTCGATGGCAGACAGATCAGGCTCAAGACCATCGAGCATGGCCGCCACCGTCGCCTCACTGGCGCCGGAGGCTTCCAGCCGGGGCTGGAAGCCGGCCAGCCAGCTGGCGAAACTTTCGTCCTGCGCCTGAGCCGTCGCCGGCCACATCGCAAGCACCAACGCAATGATTAAACGTGTCATCCCTTGTCCGCCATTTCGGCCGGAAACAGCCCGGCAATCTCGATAATAAGCTTTCTTCGCAACGCTTCCACGAAATCTTCGTGGGTATGGCTGGGTAAAACAAAAGATCGTGGCCCAACAATGACATGATTTTCAAAATAACGGGCCACATCAATGTTGACCGGCGGGCGGAAAGGGTTTTGCCGTTCGTTCTGCATGGAGATGCCATTGATGGTGATCTCCGCCGCCTCGGCCGATGCCCGCGCGTCCGGCAGGCTGGGGCCGGCATTCTGAGGTCCGTCACCGGACAGATCGATCACCCGGCGGGTGCCTTGATAGGGGTTGGATTCGATCAGTTGGACCGCATTGGCCAGCGCTGCCCCGATGGCGGTGCGGCGGCCGGAAACAAAATCGGCCTCGGCCAGAATGGCCGCAAAGGCCAGCGCGTCGGCTTCGGTCTCGATCACGGTCCAGGGGGCCACGACACGCTGGAAGTCTGCATCGGCCCATTCCAGATACATCACCGCTATCCGGCCATGCCCTCCGGCCTGAATGGAGGAAATCACGTCGGGATCCGCCAGCGCCTGCACATGACCGCGGCGCTGCTGCAAGGCTTCCATCTCGTCAATCGACGCGGAAACATCGACCGCGAAAACCAGCTCCAGATCGACAACGAGTCGGCCGTCCCCGGTGTATTGGCGTTCGCGGACAAGGCTGTCCTCGCCAGCATAGACGGAGGGGTCAGCAAAATGCTGCGCCAGCGCCGGCGTCGCGACCGCCAGACACGCAAACGCCATGACAAGGGGACGCATCATGGTGCCGCTTGAACCAGCTCGACCGGCGCCGGTGCCGCACCGGCAATTTCCAGCGTCATCTTGCGCAGGATGGCGGTCCGGAATTCGTCGGCCGTGCGCGCGGCGAGAGCGAAGGCGCCGGGTCCGGTGATGACATTTTCTTCGAAATAGGCATCGAGATTGACCTCGACCGGTCGCACCCAGCGGCCGGGCTGATCGGTGATGACCGGCAATCCGTTGATAATGATACGGGCCTCGTCTGCCATGGCGCGGGCCTCGGCTAGATCCATGCCCTGGTTCTGCGGCCCGTCACCGGAAATATCGATCAGGCGGCGATAGCCCTGATACTGATTGGTTTCGATCCGGCGCACCGAATCGGCAATTGCAGCCCCGATCGCCGTGTAATGTCCGCGTTCGAGCGGCGCGGCAGCAACAGTGGCGGCAAATCCCAGCGCATCCGCTTCGGAGGCAATCACGGTCCAATCAGCGGCCGCGCGCTGGAAGCGCGAATCGGCCCACTCGACGTATGTCACCGCGATGCGGCCCAGCGGACCGCCCTCAATCGCGGAGATAACGTCGGGATGGGCCAGCGCCGCGACATAGCCTTCACGCTGCCGGCGCGCCTCGTCTTCATCAACGGAATAGGAGATATCGACCGCGAGCACGAGCTCGAGATCGACCTCGATCAAGTCCTGTGCTGCCGCCTGCATGGCGGAAATCAGACCGATCAGAAGAGCTGTGATCATACGCATGGCGCGAGAAGCTAGGCGCGGTTGATCACAAGGGCAACTAACGGGTTTGTAAGGCGCTGATTTTTGCCGCCTGTTCCGGTTGACATTCCCGAGCCTGCCCCGTAGATACCGCGCCTCTCCGGCGACTGCGCCGGGTTTTTTGTTGAAAACACAGGGCCGGTCCGATGAAAGTTCGCAGCTCACTCAAATCGCTGAAAAACCGCCACGCTGCCTGCCAGCTGGTGCGCCGTCGCGGCCGTGTCTTCGTGATCAACAAGAAAGACCCGCGTTTCAAAGCGCGCGCCGGCTAGTCTGGCGGCCGACATGACATGCGATGCGCCCCGGTTCTGCCGGGGCGTTTTTGATTCCGGCACCGGCATTAAACTTCATTCAGGCACGGCGCGCCCGGCTGGACGTCAGCGCAAAGCCGCTTATCTTCTGTCGCCATGAAAGCCCTGATCCTCGCCCTTCTGATCCAGACCCTGCCCTTCCAGACGCCGCAAGAGCGCCTCAGCGAAAGGCTGGATAATCTGCAATCCGCCGATGCGGAACAGGCCACGCCGCTCGTGGATGAAATCCTGGCGCTCTGGGCCACATCCGGCAGCGATACGATCGATCTTCTGATGGATCGTGGTGAAACCGCCTTGGCGGCTGACAATGCCGACATTGCCGCACGCATGTTCGATCACGTCACCCGTCTGGAGCCGGACTATGCCGAAGGCTGGCTGCGCGCAGCGCAGGTGGCGTTCGAGATGCAGGATTACGGCTATGCACTGGAAGCCCTGAATACGACGCTGGCACTGGAGCCGCGCCGCTTTGATGCCTACTATCTGCTGGGCTCGACGCTGGAGGCGGCCGAGCAACCGGAAGCGGCGCTGGAAGCCTATCAGGAAGCGCTCACCATTTATCCGGCCTATGAACTCGCCGGGCGCGGTGCCGCCCGAATGCGGGCGCAGCTGGCAGGGCGGGCGCTTTGATTTTTCGCGCCATAATCGCCTTTGTGGCCCTTCTGAATTTCCTGCCCACAGCCCAGGCCGACGATATGCCCCCTGCCGGACACTTTATCGAGATAGACAATGCCCGTATCCGCTATGTCGAGGAGGGCTCCGGCCCGGCTGTTTTGATATTGCATGGCGCATCATCCAATGCCGAGGACATGCGTCTGGCCTTGAGCGGACATCTGGACGGGTTGCGCGCTGTCTATGTTGACCGCCCGGGGCTGGGCTGGAGCGAACGGCCGGATATGGCCTGGACACCGGAACGCGAAGCCGCCCTGCTGGCAGAGCTGATCCGGGTGCTGGAAATAGAGAGCCCCGTTGTCGTGGGCCATTCCTGGGGCGGAGCGATCACCATGCGTCTGGCGATTGATCACGGCGAGGGTCTCTCCGGCATTGTGCTGATCGGGGCACCGTTACATTCCGGCGTGGGCGACGCGGCGTGGTATAATCGCGCTTCCCGCTGGTTCGGTATCGGACCGATCATTACCCGGATGATCATTCCTCTGGTCGGCCCGTCGCGTATCGAAGAGGGCCTTCAAGAGACCTTCCATCCGCAACCGGTTCCGGACGGATATGCCGAAGCCGTGCAGATCAACCGCATCTTCCACACCGCCGTGTTCAAGGCCAATGCCGAGGACATGGCACAGGTGAATGATCATCTGGCGCGGCAGGAAGACCTGTATTCCGGCATTACTTTGCCCGCCGTCTTTCTGGCCGGGAATTCGGATCGGGTCGTCTATACGGATCGCCATTCGCGGCCGGTCGCTGCCACCCTGCCCAATGCCGAACTGATCGTTCGCGAGGACTGGGGCCATATGCTGCATCACTCCGCGCCAGATGCGGTCGCCGATGCGGTGCGCCGCCTTCATGGAAACGGCGCCAACTGATTTTGCGCTGACGGCGCGCTTGAGGAATCGGTTGACGGACCCTAGCTTGCGGCCTTCAATTCAAGCTGACTGATCAGAGGCCGCGCCATGGATGATGCATCCCAATCTGCCGTTACGGACAATTCCCATTCGATCGGCCAGGCCGCACGCGATCAGCTGAAAGCGATCGTCGCCCGCATCGAACGGCTGGAAGAAGACAAGAAGCAGGTGATGGACGACACCAAGGAAGTCTATGCCGAGGCAAAATCCATGGGCTATGACACGAAGATTCTCCGGCGCGTGATCGCCCTGCGCAAGATCGACCGCAATGAGCGGCAGGAAGCGGAAGCCCTGCTCGAGCTCTATTTGGGCGCGGTCGAGGGCTGAGTCTGGCTTGACGCGCGAGGTCGACCCCAAGAAGATCCGCAAGGCGCTCCGCCGCCTCGAACGCACACGCCGCAAGATTGCCGAAAAGAAGGGCGAGGACACGCTTTCCGAATGGGAGGATGAGTTCATCACCTCGGTCGGCGACCGCCTGGAAACCTATGGGTCGGCCTTCAATGATCCCGACAAGGGCAGGCTGGATGAAGCCCTGTCCGGCCTTCAGGCGGTGAAACTGCGTGAAATTGAAAAGAAGGCCGACGGCAAGGCCCGCAAGCCGATGCCGCGCGGCAAGGGCTTCAGGCAATCCTCGTTCAAGTCAAAAGCCAAAACATCCGGCCCACGCGTCCGCGATATCAACGAGGATATCGAAGAGGACGTGCCCGGAGCCCCCTCCTCACCGCCCCGTCCCACCGGCCCGCCAAAACTGCGTGTGATCAAAGGCGGCGATAAAGACTGCTGACTCAAATTTCCAGGCTCAAAAGAAAACCCCCGGAACAAATCCGGGGGTTCAGTTGCACCCGTTTTTGTTGTTCTAGGCTGTTCGTGCCTGATCTACATCGAGATCATATTCACGCACTTTGCGATAAAGGGTCGAGCGGCCCAATCCCAGACGCCGGGCCACTTCCGCCATGCGTCCGGCATAGGTTTCGATTGCAAACTCGATCAGATCGCGCTCGATGGATTCCAGCGGCCGCAGATGACCGCCCTCATCCATGATCGGCACAGGTGGCAGATCCGACGGCGCACCGGCATTCGCAAAGGCCATGCTGTCGCCCGGCATTGGCGGCGGTGGCAATTCGGCAAGGTCTGCCGCCAGTCCGGATATCTGCGGGAAATCCTCCGGCTTCAGATAATCGCCCTCACACAACACCACTGCGCGGAAGACCGTGTTTTCCAGCTGGCGGACATTGCCCGGCCAGTCGAAGGCGGCAAGCATGGCCATGGTCTCTGGTGCCGCATCCACGACAGAGCGGTTTTCCTGCGCGTTGAAGCGCGTGATGAAATGCCGGACGAGTGCGGAAACATCTTCCTTGCGCGAGCGCAGCGACGGCACTTCGATGGGGAAAACATTCAGACGATAGAAGAGGTCTTCGCGGAAACGGCCCGCCTCGACTTCCTGAGTGAGGTCGCGATTGGTGGCCGAGATTATCCGGACATCTACCTTGACCGGACGGTTCGAGCCGACGGGATCGACCTCGCCTTCCTGCAGGGCGCGCAGGAGTTTGACCTGCATGTCGAGCGGCAATTCGCCGATCTCGTCGAGGAAGAGTGTGCCGCCATCGGCTTCCTGGAACTTGCCCATATGCTTGCCGGTTGCACCGGTGAAGGAACCCTTTTCGTGACCGAAAAGGGTCGATTCCACCAGATTGGCCGGAATGGCCCCGCAGTTGACCGCCACGAACGGCTTGTCGGCCCGTTCGGAAGCGGCGCGGATCGCGCCCGCGACCAGCTCCTTGCCAACACCGCTTTCCCCGGTGATGAGAATCGGAATCGTCGAGGCGGCGGCGCGCTGGCCCAGACGTACGACCTGACGCATGGCCGGCGCGCCTGCAATCATGTCTTCAAAACCCAACGATCCGCCGACCGTCTTGCGGGTGAGGCGTTTCACTTCGCCGGTGAGGGTCTGCATCTTCAGGGCATTGCGTACAGAAACGGTAATCCGTTCCGGACTGGCCGGTTTGATGAAGAAATCTGCCGCGCCGGCCCGCATGGCCGCGACGACGGTTTCAATACCGCCATGCGCCGTCAGAACGATGACCGGCGTGTCGATGCCCTTGCGCTGGACGGCGTCGAGCACGTCCATCCCGTCCATGCCCGGCATGACCAGGTCCAGCAGCATGACGTCCACCCCGCCACGCGCCAGCACATCCATCGCAGCCTCGCCACTGTCAGCGGACCCGACCTCAAAACCCTGCTTTTCAATTACCGCCTGCAACAGGCGGCGTTGCGTCGGATCGTCGTCGACGATCAGCACCGTCTTAGCCATCTCACCCAAGCCCTTTCGGCTACCCAATAATTCAATTGCCGGGCCTTTGGCCTCTCCCTCCCCGGAGTTGTCTCTGGTAGAGGGGGCAATCCATCCGGGTGCCGTTATGGGACACGGGTAGTAAAATTCACGCTAAGACGCCGGTGACCAAGCGTTAAGCATAAACGTCAACAGGTGAGTGATTGTCATCTTTTCTATTTTTGGTTGTATCAAATATCAAAAGTTGTATTTCTACTTCTGTTACCAACAGGGGAGACATGACCATGAAAATCGGAAAAGCCCTTCTGGGCGGTATCATTGCCGCGCTGGCATCATCATCCCTGGCGATGGCGAGTTGTACCAGCTATTGCCTTGCTGATGGCACCCTTCTCGACCGGATGGCTGGGCTGGCCGGCTCAATTCGTTCCGGTTGTTCTGTCCGGTTCTGTGCTGCTCAGCACGTTGTCCGGCCTGCTCGCTGGCGCATTGTCAGCCCACCGGGCGGCCGTGACAAAGCCCGGCATTGCCATTGCCGGCTGATGACTTGACCGGATCGCGGCCCGCCATCATTAGGATGGAATGAGCACACCGCCTCCCCCATATGGCTATCGGCGACCGCCGCGCGCGCGCAATCCGTTCGAGCCGCATGATCTGATGTTCCGCCATTTCCAGCAGGCGCACCCACATACCGGAATATTCTGGCTGGGATTATGGACCTTGGGGTCACTGGCCACCGGCTATCTCGCCAGCCTTGCTGCCACCATGCTGATTGTGCTGGGAGGCGTGCCGGATGACGGCGTCGCGGACATGCTCTTCCGGTCTTACTACGCGCTCTACATGGCGATGGAGATCGGATTTCTTTGGTTGTTTGCGGCCTGGCTTGCGCCGCAGGGTCTGGCCCATGCGGTCTTTGATCTTCGCCCGGTCCGGTGGGTGATCGAGACCGGATATGGACTTGTCCTGTTCGCGATCGGCATGATTTTCTCGGTCACAGCGGTTGATGTCCTGCTTCCCCTTCTGCCGATCACGCCCTCTGCTCCGGCCGAACTGTTTTCCCATGGCGGTCTGATCGGCGCGGTTCTGGTCACGATAACGGTTGTGGTCTTTGCGCCGGTGGTGGAGGAGCTGGTCATGCGCGGCTGGCTCTTGCCCATGCTGGTGGCGCGGATGGGCGGATGGGTTGTGCCCCTGATTGTCACATCCCTTGCCTTCGGCCTCCTGCACTTTGCCATTGGCATCGAGACCATGATCTACACGACGGTATTGGGATTTGCGGCCGGGATGGCGCGGCGGATGACCGGGCGGTTATGGGCACCGATTGTCGTGCACTTCGCCAATAATGTGTTTGCCTCCCTGCCCTTCTGACGTTGACGAAAAGGGCAAAACCGAATTGACGCACTGCACAATCGGGGCTAGCCGATAAGCATGTCTACCGCCTCGAATTCGCTCCGCGAGATCCGCCCGCCGCTCGAAACCTTCAAGGGCGAGATGCCGCCGCATCCGGCCTGGTTTGAAAAAGCACTGGCGATGCCAACAGAAGCCGGACGTGTGGGCGTTGAAGGCGCGGATATTGTCTGGAAAGCTTGGGGAGGCCGGGGTCAGGAAGGGGTTATCCTCGTTCATGGCGGGGTCGCCCACAAGCAATGGTGGGATGCGATTGCGCCCTTCCTCGCGGAGAGCCGGCGCGTTGTCGCGATTGATATGTCCGGCATGGGCGATAGCGGCCATCGCGATGTCTATCGTATGCCGCTCTATGCCGAAGAGGTGAAAGCCGTCGCCCGTGACGCCGGCCTTTTCGATGCCGGCAAGCCCTTTGTCGTCGGACATTCCTTCGGCGGATTTGTGACCATGGTGTCGTCCATGGAATTCGGTGACGAACTGGCCGGCGCGATTATTCTCGATTCGCCCGTTCGCCCGCCCGAGGAGCAACGATCCTCCTCGCCGCCTCAGCGCGGTGGAAAGACCTATGAGCAACTGGAAACCGCAATTGCCCGTTTCCGGCTGCTTCCGCCGCAGCCTTGCGAGGCGGTCTATGTCGTTGACCATATCGCCCGCAATTCGCTGAAACCCGTCGAAGGCGGATGGAGCTGGAAGTTTGATCCCAATCTCTGGGCCAAGCTGGAATATCAAAGACGGGATCCGGAGGTCCTTCGCGATTCGGCCAAATGCCCGCTGGCGTTTTTCCGGGGAGCGGACACCTCGCTGGTGACCGACGAAATCTGGGCCTTCATGCAAGAAACATTCGGGGCCGGCACGCCGATGATTTCCATTCCCGATGCCCATCACCATCTGATTCTGGACCAGCCACTGGCCGTGGCCGCTGCTCTGGAAACCCTTATGCAGTCCGGTTGGGGCCAGCGCTGATAGATCGCATCGCTTAAGACTTGGCGGACGCGAAACCGCGTGATAACCCGCTCATAAATCCGTTTCAGACCTGCAGGGGGTTACAAGAATGGCTGAATATCAACGCGGCACGATGGAAGTCACCGAGCAGTCGCGCACCTTTTCCAGCTTCATCGGCATGTCCGTCTGGTTTGGCGGGCTGACCATTCTGACGGTTTTCTTTCTGGCCCTAACCTTCGCGGCGAATGTCGGCTGGATGGTGTCGCTGATCATCACCACCATTGTCGGTATTCTGCTCGGGATGGCTCTCGGCCTGAAGGCCAACTGGTATGCTACCGTGATCGGCTTTGCAGCGGTGAGCTTCTTCTCCGCGATTGCCGCCAGCCTGATCGGCAGCCTGCTCTAGGCAAGGCGTTTATTGCCCTTTTAATTCCGGCGGGAATCCGACAAGGTGGCGTCAGCCAATTGCGACAGGTATTCCTGACCAAATGAAAATTGCCATTCTGAAAGAACGCCGCGACGGGGAAACCCGGGTTGCGGCTACGCCCGAGTCCGTCAAGAAGCTGATTGCGGCCGGGCATGACATCCAGATCGAAAAAGGCGCGGGCGATAATGCCAGCATGCCGGACAGCCTGTATGAGGCCGTCGGTGCCAAAACGGGCACGCTGGCGGCGACGCTGAAGGGCGCGGATGTCGTCTATGCGGTCCGTACGCCGGATGCCGAAACGCTGGCCAAACTGCCCAAGGGCTGCTTGCTGGTGGGTCAGCTGGAGCCCCATGGCGACAAGGCCCAGGCCAAAGCTTTCGCCGATGCCGGGATCAATGCTCTGGCCATGGAATTTACCCCACGCATCACCCGTGCGCAGGCGATGGACGCGCTTTCCAGCCAGTCCAATCTGGCCGGGTATCGCGCCGTGATCGAAGCCTCGCAAATCTACCATCGTGCTTTCCCGATGATGATGACCGCCGCCGGTACGATTGCCGCGGCCAAGGCCTTTGTCATGGGCGCGGGCGTCGCCGGTCTTCAGGCGATTGCCACCGCCCGCCGTCTGGGCGCGGTTGTGACCGCTACGGATGTCCGCCCGGCGGCCAAGGAACAGGTCGCCTCGCTGGGCGCGAAATTCGTGGCTGTCGAGGACGAGGAATTCAAGGCGGCGGAAACCGCCGGCGGTTATGCCAAGGAAATGTCAAAGGAGTACCAGGCCAAACAGGCCGAGCTGGTCGCCAGCCACATCGCCAAGCAGGATGTGGTGATCACGACCGCGCTCATTCCGGGACGTCCGGCCCCCCGGCTGATCACAAAAGCGATGGTGGAAGCCATGCGTCCGGGATCGGTGATCGTAGATATTGCGGCCCCGATGGGCGGGAATTGCGAACTGACGAAAGCCGACGAGATTGTCGAGCATAACGGGGTGTCGATCGCCGGGTATTCGAATTTGCCCGGACGTCTCGCCGCTGATGCCTCCAGCCTCTATGCGCGCAATCTGGTCAATCTGACCCCGCTTCTCGTGGGCGAGGATGGCGCGCTGGCCCCGCATTGGGATGATGAAATCATTGTCGGCATGACGCTGACGCGCGACGGCAAGGTCGTGCACGAAACGCTGAAATAGGACGGGAGACCATTATGGATACTGTTGATCCGATTACCCTGCGCCTCGCCATTTTCGTGATGGCGATTTTCGTGGGCTATTATGTGGTCTGGTCGGTGACGCCCGCCCTGCACACACCCCTGATGGCCGTGACCAACGCCATCTCTTCGGTGATCATTGTCGGTGCATTGCTCGCGGCAGCGGCCCCGGCTCTGACCGGCGAAACATCCGGCGCGGATGGCTTTGCCAATGTGTCCGGCGCCATCGCGGTTATCCTCGCCAGCGTGAATATCTTTGGCGGATTTCTCGTCACCCAGCGCATGCTGGCCATGTACAAGAAAAAAGAGAAACCGGCTGCATCAGAGACAAAATCATGAACGCTGATCTTGCTGCCATTCTCTACCTCGTCTCCGGCGTGCTGTTCATTCTCGCCTTGCGAGGCTTGTCGCATCCGGAAACCGCCCGGCAGGGCAATTATTTCGGCATGGCCGGTATGGCGGTGGCGATCATCACCTCCCTGCTGGCAGCCGGTGTCGGCTTTGGCGGCTTTCTGACCATCATGGCGCTGATGGCCGTCGGTGGCGGTGTTGGCGCGGTCGTCGCCAAACGTATTCCGATGACGGCCATGCCGCAGCTGGTCGCGGCCTTTCACTCACTGGTCGGCATGTCGGCCGTGCTGGTGGCGCTGGCCGCCTTCTATCGGCCGGATGTCTTCCATATCGGTGTTGCCGGTGACATCAAGCATATCAGCCTCGTTGAATTGTCGCTGGGCTCGGCCATCGGTGCGATCACCTTCTCCGGCTCGGTCATTGCCTTCATGAAATTGCAGGGCCTGGTCTCTGGCGCGCCCGTCATCTTCAAGGGCCAGCACTGGCTCAACCTCGCCCTTGGCGGGATCATTGGCCTGATGGTGGTGTTTCTGGTGGCCTCCGGCGGTGAGCTGACCTTTGCTTTCTGGGCGCTGACGATTGTGGCCTTCATTCTGGGCGTCACCCTGATCATCCCGATTGGCGGTGCCGACATGCCCGTGGTCGTCTCGATGCTCAATTCCTATTCGGGATGGGCGGCGGCGGCGCTCGGCTTCACGCTGGAAAATACGGCGCTGATCGTGACCGGCGCGCTGGTCGGCTCGTCCGGGGCAATTCTCTCCTACATCATGTGCAAGAGCATGAACCGCTCTTTCATCTCGGTCATTCTCGGCGGGTTTGGCGGTGAAGCCGCGGGTCCTGCGGGCGAAGGCCCGACCGGCACGGTGAAGCAGGGGTCGGCTGATGATGCGGCCTTTATCCTGAAGAATGCGCGCAAGGTCATCATCGTGCCGGGCTATGGCATGGCCGTGGCCCAGGCCCAGCATGCGTTGAAGGACATGGCCGACACGATGAAGGCCGAAGGTGTGGACGTAGCCTATGCCGTTCACCCGGTCGCAGGCCGGATGCCGGGGCATATGAATGTGCTGCTGGCCGAAGCGAATGTGCCGTATGACGAGGTCTTCGAGCTGGAAGACATCAATTCGGACTTCTCCAATGCCGATGTGGCCTTTGTTATCGGGGCCAATGACGTCACCAATCCGGCGGCAGAGGATGACCCCTCTTCACCGATCTATGGAATGCCCGTCCTGCAGGTCTGGAAGGCCGGTACGGTCTTCTTCATCAAGCGCTCGCTGGGCTCGGGCTATGCCGGGGTGGAGAACCCGCTCTTCTTCCGCGATAACACGATGATGCTGCTGGGCGATGCCAAGAAGATGACGGAATCCATCGTCAAGGCGATGGACTGAAGCCTTACCAGCAGCCTTCATAGACAATCACCTGAATACCCAGAGGGTCGCGCAGATAGAGATATCGCGCGCCCCAGGGCCGGTCTTTCAGGTCGTCCGGCGTGATATCGCCGGGCAGGGACTGGATGAAGTCGTCCAGCGGTTCGGCCCTGTATTGCAGGCTGAGACCGGAAAAATCATGGACCACATCGACATCCTCCGATCTAGTCGGAGGAAGGCGGTTGAAAAAGTCGAAGAGTTTCACCTCCCCACCCGGACCAGCCGTCCCGGCTTCTCGCCGGTGAATTTATCGTCCAGCATGACGGGCACGCCGCTGACGATTGTGGCGCGATAGCCGCGGGCACCCTGCAGGAGGCGCTGACCACCGGCGGGCAAATCCTTCACCATATGCGGGGGTTCGAGTTGAAGGGTGTCATAATCAATAATGTTGAGATCGGCTTTCATGCCTTCGCGGATAAAGCCGCGATCCTTCAGCGACAGGAATTCGGCGATATCGCCCGTCATCATCTGCACGGCGCGCTCGACCGGGAGTTTCGGCCCGCGCGTGCGGTCCCTTGTCCAATGCGAGAGGAGGTAGGTCGGCATGGAGGCGTCGCAGATCGTTCCGACATGCGCCCCGCCATCGCCCAGCCCCTGCAGGGCCTGGGGGTGGGTCATCATCTTCATGACATTGCCGTAGTCGCCCTCGGTATAGTTATAGATCGGGAAGTAGATCAGCTCCTTGCCGTCGCGTTCCAGAATGGTGTCGTAGAGCTTTTCCATCAGGGGAATGCCTTCGGCCTGCGCCTTGGCGGCCAATGCGTTCTCCGGCGGCTGCTCATAATCCGGCGGATCGCCGAGCTGGAAGAGTTTGGTGGCGACGTATTCGATATTCTCCATCAGGAGGTCAGCCAGCGGCGGAATGGACGAGCCGGGGCCGGACAGTTTGTCGGTTTTTTCCGACAGGATTTGCGCACGGAATTCCGGCGTCTTCATGATCGCGACGCGTTCCTCGAATGGCAGATGGGCGATTTTCTTGTAGCCGGGATAGCCCATGAAGAAGTGGAAGGTGCATTGCAGGCCGAGGAAAACGCCGATGCCGCGTGGCGCCGTCTGCACGCGCATGTCCACGCCTTGCGCTTTCATCTCCTCGGCCTTGGCGAGTATCCGCGTCCACTGATCCGGGGCAAAATCGCGCTGCATCAACGACATGGAGAAGGGCCGGCCGCCCGCCGCCCTGGCATAGGCTTCGAGCACCTTCCATTCGGCTTCAAAGCGGTCACCCTCGCGTTCCAGATCAAAATCCGAGACCGCCTGTACGACTCCATAGTTCAGCCCGTCAAACGCCTGTGCAATCCCGGCCAGTTCGCGCGAAGTGGCTTCGGATGACGGCGTCCAGTCACCGTCAGCGGTCTTGTGGACATCGGAGCGTCCAGTCGAGAAGCCGATGGCTCCGGCCTCCATCGCTTCACGCACGATATTGCGCATGGCGGCGATGTCGTCGTCGCTGGCTTCCTCATCGGCAATGGCGCGGTCACCCATGACATAGACGCGCAGCGGGTCATGACCGATATGGACAGCAATATCGATGGTGCGGTTCTGCGCCTCCAGTGCGTCCATGTAATCGGGAAAGCTTTCCCAATTCCATTTCAGGCCTTCGGCAAGCGCGGTGCCCGGAATGTCCTCCACACCCTCCATCAGCTTGATGAGGCGCTCGTGATCAGTGGACTTCACCGGCGCAAAACCGACACCGCAATTGCCCATGATTGTTGTCGTGACGCCGTGGCGCGAGGAGGGCTCCAGCTGGTCATCCCAGGTCGCCTGCCCGTCATAATGGGAGTGCAGATCGAGAAAGCCTGGCGTGACGATGCAGCCGGAGGCGTCAATCTCGCGTGCCGCCGCACCCGGACAATCGCCGACCGCAACGATCTTGCCATCCCTGATGCCGATATCCGCCTTGCGGCCACGTGCGCCGCTACCGTCATGGACGGTGCCGCCGGTGATTCTGATGTCGTATGTCATGCTCACTCCCCGAACCTTTGTCGCGGGAGAGTGTGGCGCGAAATTCCTTCGGCGTTAAGCCTGTCGCTGAACTGAAAACGTCTCGGCCGTTTCTGTCAGGCCCGCCAGGACGAATAGCGGTCCCAGAGGCGGAAGCCGGCCGCAAGTCCGAGCCCGGCGAAAAGATGCCACAGCGACCAGAAGCCGGTCACGGCGGCGGCCCCGCCCAGCGTGGGAAATTGCGTCAGCAGGATAACGAGGCCGAGGCCGGCATTCTGGATACCGATCTCAAATGTCAGGGCACGCCGTGACGACGCCGTTAGCTGAAGCAGACGCCCGACGAGGGCACCCAGGCCGAAGGCCGCCGCATTATGGATGATGGCGACCGGGGCGATGACATGACCGCTGCTGAGGATCAGCGACCAGTTCGAGACGACGCCGACGCCGACCAGCAGGATCAGAATAATGATGGCCAGCACGTAGAAGACCGGCTGTATCCGCGCTGCGACCTTGGGATAGACGGTTGCCAGAACCATACCGATTGCCAGCGGCAGGCCCAGCGCCATGGCTGTCTGGAGGATGAAGGGCAAGATTTCGATCTCGATGGCGCGGATCAAAGCGGCGGTTGGCGGATAGAGGCTGGTCCAGAACAGAATGGAGAGCGGCAGTACGAGGAAGGCCAGAGCATTGGACGCCGCCGTCAGGGAGACCGAATAGGCGGCATTACCGCGCGCCATGAAGACCATCAGATTGGAGACATTGCCGCCCGGACAGCACGCCACCAAGATCATGCCAAAGGCGATGGATGGCGTTGGCGCGAGGATGTGCGCCAGACCCAGCGATAACAGCGGCAGTCCGACAATCTGGGTCAGAACGCCCCCGAAAAACATCTTGGGGCGCTGCCCCAAAAACGCAAAATCCGCGGGTTTGAGGGTCAGGGCGACCGAAAAGATCATGATCGCCAGACTGATGGTCAATCCGATCCGGGAGCCGCCGCCCAATGTGACTTCAATCGCGTCGAGCGCCGCAGCATCCGTCATGTTTCCCCCCTCTGTCCTCAGGGTGATCATCCGGCAATTGCGACCGGTTGCAACCCGGACTGAACCCGTCAGGCAGCGAATGTGTTATATTTGTGCACCAACGCAACACGCATGAAGGGAGTATAGACGATGGCACATGGACCCCGGAAAACCCTTTGGGTCGCCGTTCTCGATGGCAGCAAGGGTTTGATCTATCGAAACGAGGGTGACGCCGAATACCCGGTTCTCCGGCCCGTCGAGATCAGCAAGCAGTACATTCCGGCCGATCGGGACATCCATACAGACAGACCCGGACGGATGTTTGTCGGCACCGGACACCGCAGCGCCGTTGACCAGGGCGATGCGCATGAACACGAAGAAACGCGATTTGTCGAAAAGCTTGTCGAACACCTCAATGCCGCAGCGCTGGACGGTGAATTCGACCAGATACTGATCTACGCTGACAGCGACTCGCTGGGTGATATCCGTCCACACTACCACGATGAGCTCACACGCCGGCTGATCAAGGACTTCCCGCTGGATATCGTCAACGAGCCCGTCGATAAGCTTGAAGCACGGGTAAAGGACGCCATCGCACCCTACTAAAACACTCGACAACTTGCGGGTGGCCTGCCTACTCTGTCTCAATGTGAACACTGTTCAGACCGGACGTACGGGGAGGCATCCATGGTCAAGTTTCAATTTTCAGCGGCGGTTGTACTGGGCGCCAGCCTTGTTCTGGCCTCATGCGGCGGCGGAAATGAAGGGCGCGATATTTCCAGCGCCGATACGGATTTCCAGACCACGCTCATGGAGCAATTGATCGACGCCCAGCCGGGCGATGTGATCGAAATTCCGGCAGGTGTCTTTTCCTTCGACCGATCGCTGTCGCTGACAGTGGACGGCGTGACCATTCGCGGCGCGGGAATGGACGAGACCATTCTGTCCTTTGCCAACCAGACGTCCGGCGCGGAAGGCCTGCTGGTCACCGCCAGCGATTTCACCATCGAGGATCTCGCCATCGAGGATACACGCGGCGACGCTCTGAAGGTGAATGAGGGCGAGAACATCATCATCCGCCGGGTGCGCACCGAATGGACGAATGGCCCCGACACCGATAATGGCGCTTATGGCATTTACCCCGTGCAGACCACGAATACGCTGGTTGAAGGCGTGGTGGCCATCGGCGCATCGGATGCCGGAATCTATGTCGGCCAGTCGCGCAATGTGATTGTCCGGGACAGCCGGGCCGAGTTCAATGTCGCCGGAATCGAGATCGAGAATACGATCGGTGCCGATGTCTATAACAATGTCGCCACTAACAATACGGGCGGCATTCTGGTCTTCAACATGCCCAACCTGCCACAGCCGGGTCATTCGACGCGCGTCTACGACAATCAGGTTTTTGAAAACAATACCGGCAATTTCGGGCATCCGGGCACACCGGTCGCCAGCGTGCCCGCCGGATCCGGCATCGTCATCAATTCCAATGACCGGGTCGAGATTTTCAATAACGACATCCGCGATCATCGCACCGCCAACATCATTATCTCGTCGGTCTATTCGACCGGATTCTCCGATATCGGCGCGCAGGAGAATTTCGACCCCTATCCCGAGACCATCTGGATTTCCGGCAATACGCTGGGCGAAGGCGGTGGCAATCCGGACAATGTCGAACTGCAGGCCCTGCGGGTGATGATGTTCGGACTGACCGGCAATATTCCGGATGTCCTGTGGGACGGTTTTGCCAACCCGGATCTTCTGGCCGGTGGCGAAATGCCGGATCAATACCGCATCTGCCTCGATAACGGCGATGCGCAAATTCTGAATGCCGACGGGCCCAATGGCTATTCCGATCCGCATATTGTCGAGGACACGGCCTGTCTGCATGAACGCCTGCCGGAGATCGTCCTGCCGTTCTGATGCGTGTCCTTCTCCCGCTTCTTGCTGTCCTTGCCGTCGCTGCGTGCGGCGGCCAGGCGACTACGCCGGCCTTCTATTCGGAAGGCCGCCCCGCATTGCTGTCGGAATGGGGCATGGTCACCACGTCGGGCGGGCGTCTCGTTCTGTCAGACGGCGTCGAGCCCTATGACCTGAATTCGGCGCTGTTTACCGATCATGCCGGGAAATTGCGGACGATCTGGATGCCAGAGGGCGCGGCGGCGGCCTATCGCGAGGGCGAGGTTCTGGATTTTCCCGTCGGCACGGTCATCACCAAGACCTTCTACTATCCGGTCGATGATGCGGGAAATGTCCTTCGCGGCGATGCCGGCCTGCAGGTGTCGGACACGCCGGAAACGCTGGATCTTGACCGCGTCCGCCTGATTGAAACCCGGCTGCTGATCCGCCGTGAGGCCGGCTGGGTGGCGCTGCCCTATGTCTGGGATGAAGATGAAAGCGATGCCCGGCTGATGCGGGCAGGCTATTCCGAGACGCTCACGCTTGCGGAGGCGGATGGCCGTTTGCGTGACATCAATTATCTGGTGCCGAATGTGAACCAGTGCGCGGGCTGCCATGCCACCAATAATACAACGCGGGAATTGTCGCCGATCGGACCCGCTGCACGTCACCTCAATCGTGATTTCGCCTATGCCGGAGGCGTTGAGAACCAGCTGACGCATTTCATCGCCGCCGGATATCTGGACGGCGCGCCGGATGTTGAACTGGCACCGCGCGCCGCGGTCTGGAATGATCCGGACATTGCTCTGGCCGCTCGGGCCCGATCCTATCTCGATATCAATTGCGCCCATTGCCACAATCCGGTGGGGGCCGCCGACACGTCCGGCCTGCACCTCAATTTCGACGCACCGGAAGGTCCCAATCTCGGGATTTGCAAGCCGCCGATTGCTGCCGGTCCGGGCTCGGGCGGACACCGTTTCGACATCGTTCCGGGCGATCCGGATTCATCGATTTTCATCTACCGCATGGATTCCCGGCAAGGCGATATCATGATGCCGGAACTCGGCCGTTCGCTCGTCCATGAAGAGGGTGTGTCCCTGATCCGGTCCTGGATTGCCGCAATGGATGGCAGCTGCTTCTAGCTGCTATTGGCCAGCGCGCGATAACAGGAACACGATGCCAGCTCGGTCTCGGCGAGATGGTTGAGCAGATTGTCCACCGCTTCCGACAATAATTGCTCGCGCGTCGTATCGAGTTTCGCCGCGGCGAGGCGAAGACGGCGATCCTGTTGATCACTCAGCTCGAACCCGAAATCCTCGTCCGCCTCGGCGGCTTCTTGATGCGCGGCGCAGGGCCCCGGATGCGGTTGGGGTGGGGGGGCGGTATCCGCATCCGAGGCATCGCGGCGGGCGATGGAGTATGGATCAAAAACAGGTTCCGGCGCAGTCCGGGTTCCGGCAGGCGACGGCACGGCGGCCCCTTTCCGGACGAGAAGACTGGAATGCAGGGACGCAAACGGCGAAGTCGTCATATTCAACCCTCCCCCGCAATGCGATGGACGAAGGCGGTCCGGCGTCCAAAGACGGCGCGCGGAGGCTGGCGGCGGTCCGGCGCACCCTTGGGCGCGCCGCGATCCTCTTTTCGCCGGTCCACGCCGTCCCAGCCAGAATGCCCCGTGAATTGAGGCTTGGGCAGTTCTTCTTCATTCCAACCCGGCAAGACCAGTTCTCCCAGTCCGGGCAGATTTTCATCTTCGTCTTCATCGCCAAAGATATCCGCGCTTCCACCGCCCGGTGTCAGTGCGGCAACCGCCAGGTCACCAATCGAATCCTTGCCATCCAGCGACAGTCCATTGCGGACGAAGCGGGCGCGCAAATAGCGCCAGAGTTTGGAGACTTCATCCGCCGATTTTGATCCTTCACTGACCTCGCCAACTGTGCGGCCATCAATCATGGAGGCGGCAAAGTCGGTGCGGTGGTGAATGGTCACCGGCGCGACGACGCCATGCTGTGACAGGGCAACGGCGGTTTCACCGGTAATTCGCGCGCGCGCCGTGGCCGAATTGACGACAAAGACGAGCGGTTTGGAAAAGCTCTCGACGATGTCCACCGTCGGGCCGACGGCGCGCAGATCATGCGGGCTGGGCCGGGTCGGGACGACGACCAGATCCGCATGACGAACAACCCCGGCAATGGACTCGGTCACCGCCGGGGGCGTGTCGATGACAATCAGTTTGAAGCCCGACTTTTCCAGGTGTTTGATACCGGCTTCCAGTTCGCCGATGGACACCCGGGCATAGGCCGGTGTCGCGCTGGAGCGCGCATTCCACCATTTCGCCAGCGAGCCTTGCGGGTCGGTATCAATCAGCGCCACCGGACCATCGCCGGCCCGCTCGGCCTCGACCGCAATATGCCCGGAGAGCGTGGTCTTGCCCGACCCGCCCTTTTGCGACGCGAAAACGACGACATTCGCCCGGTTCGCCATACTCACCCTCACACCATCCACGCCGGTTTTCCGGCTGTCTGATACGAAATCCACCACACCAGCCGATAAGGGGCGTTTAAACGCATTGTTCGGATTCGACCGATCGGGCGGGCGGTGGATTGAGGGTTAGCGCGGCGGAAATGAAGTTGTTCGAATTATCCGGCCCCGGACATCTTTACACCGGCGCTCAGACTGGCCATCATGTTGCAGCGCAGCATGATGGGGGAAAATATGTTCGCACTAGCAGCACAAGTCACGGGGGCGGTGGCGGCTCCTGCTCAACCGGATGTCATGGCCTTTGTGGCCGATACGATGTTGCTGATGATTTCCGGCATGGTCGTCGTGTTCATGGCTGCCGGGTTCTGCATGCTGGAAACCGGCCTGGTGCGAGCGAAAAATGCCGCCACCATTTCGCTGAAGAATATCACGCTCTTTTCCATTGCCGCGCTGACCTATTACCTCGTCGGCTACCGGCTGATGTATGACGGCGTTGATGGCGGGCTGATCGGCACGCTTGGTGTCTGGTCGCCGGATGTCCTCGGGGAGCCAGGCGGATCGGCAGCCTCATCGGCAGACTGGTTCTTCCAGATGGCCTTCGTGGCGACCGCCGCGTCCATCGTTTCCGGCACGCTCGCCGAGCGGATCAAGCTGGGCCCCTTCCTCCTTTTCATCGTGGTGCTGACGGCCGTTATCTATCCCGTCGCCGGGGCGTGGAAATGGGGCGAAGGCTGGCTGCATGTCATCGGCTTTCAGGATTTCGCCGGTTCAACGCTGGTCCATTCCGTTGGCGGCTGGGCGGCGCTCACCGGCGCACTGATCCTCGGCCCCCGGTACGGCAAATATGCGCCCGACGGACATATCCAGAAACCGATGCCGGGTTCCAACCTGCCACTGGCGGCGCTCGGCACATTCATCCTCTGGTTTGGCTGGTTCGGATTCAATGGCGGCTCGCAACTGGCCGCCGGCACGATCGAGGACGTCAGCGCCGTCGGGAAAATCCTCGCCAATACCAATACAGCGGCTGCGGCCGGCGTGCTGGGGGCGTTTGCGACCGCCTATTTCGTCTTCAAGAAACCCGATCTCACGCTTGTGCTCAATGGCGCAATTGGCGGGCTGGTGGCGATCACAGCCGGACCACTGGATACCGCCCTGTGGCAGTCCATGATCATCGGGGCTGTCGGCGGGATGCTGGTCGTCATCACCGTACCGCTGCTCGACAAGCTGAAGATTGATGATGTCGTCGGCGCCATTCCCGCCCATCTGGTCTGCGGCATCTGGGGAACGCTGGTTGCGGCTCTCACGACACAGGCTGAGGGGCTGAATGTGTTGAGCCAGCTGGGTGTTCAGGCCGTGGGCATTCTCGCCATCGGCGCCTTCGTTGCGGCCGCAAGTGCGGGGGTCTGGCTGGCGCTCAAGCACACGATCGGATTGCGTCCGACGCTGGACGAGGAAGTAGCCGGGCTGGATAAATCCGAACTGGGGATGGAAGCCTATCCGGATTTCTACACCGGATAAAAAGTGACACGGCAGACCCGGATTGCATTGGGTCTGCCGCGCCTGCCTCCCGGTCCCGCCGGTGGGCATCTCGTCGTGATCTAGTCGAATTCAGTCAGGCGCATAGAGACCTGCAGACCTTTTGTCAGTTGGTTGTAGGCTTTCAGCGTCAGGAATTCGTCGAAACCGTCTGACAGGACGAGCTCGCGCATCAGACTGGCGGCGGCTTTCACCTCGTTCGGGCCGGACAGGCGATAATGGCCGTCCTCGAGGATTTCAGCTTCGGCAATATTGATCGCCTCTTCCATCCAGCTGGCATTCAGCTCGATACCGCTCTCGGTCTTCGCCCCGATCACCCGCCATTGCCAGAGCTGGGCACGGGCGATTTCAGCCGTCGCGGCGTCTTCCATCATGTTGCGGATGGGGGCCGCGCCGCGTCCCGCCAGCCAGCCCGCAATATAACGAATGGCAACGTCGACATTTTCTCGCGCACCGGCCTCGGTGATCGTGCCCTCAGGGGCGGCGACCAGATCTGCGGCCGAACCGGTGACCGCGAATTTACGGTCGATCTGGTTGGGGCCGGTCATGACATCATCAAAGGCCGCCTTGGCGACCGGAACGAGGTCCGGGTGCGCGACCCAGCAGCCATCATGACCGTCCGTGGCTTCGCGAGTCTTGTCGGCCTTCACCTGTTCGAATGCCAGCGCATTGGCCGCTTCATCGCCCTTGACCGGGATGAAGGCCGACATGCCGCCCATGGCATGAGCGCCGCGGCGGTGACAGACCGCAATGACGCGCTTTGAATAGGCCCGCATGAAGGGCGTTGCCATCGTGACCTGGGACCGATCCGGAAGGACGCGGTCGGTATGGCCCCGCAGGCGCTTGATATAGGAGAAGATATAATCCCAGCGGCCGCAATTGAGGCCGACGCAATAATCGCGCAGCTCGTAGAGAATCTCGTCCAGCTCGAACGTCGCCGGCAGCGTCTCGATCAACACGGTGCAACGGATCGTGCCGCGTTCCAGCCCCAGCACTTCCTCGGCATGGCTGAAGACCAATGCCCAGAAGCGTGCTTCAAAACGGCTTTCGAGCTTCGGCAGGTAAAAATACGGCCCGGTGCCGCGCACATTCAGGGCGTCGTGGTTGTGATACAGATAGAGGCCGAAATCAAAGAGCGAGGCGGAGATGGCCTGCCCGTTGACCTGCATGTGGCGTTCATCCAGGTGCAGGCCGCGCGGGCGAATGATCAATGTGGCAGCATCGGATGACACCCGGTAGCGCTTGCCGTTTTTCTCATCGGTGAAGTCGATCTTGCGGCGGATGGCTTCACGAAGATTGATCTGCCCGTCGACCATATTGGTCCATTTCGGCGAGGAGGCATCCTCGAAATCGGCCATGAAACAGCGCGCCCCGGAATTGAGCGCATTCACCACCATCTTGCGATCCACCGGGCCGGTAATCTCGACCCGGCGATCCATGAGATCGGACGGGGCAGGACGAACCGTCCATTCCGAGGCCCGGATATCGGCCGTCTCTTCCGGGAAATCGGGCAGGCCGCCGGCATCATATTCGGCCTGGCGCTTCTGGCGGTCTTCCAGCAAGGCCTTGCGGCGGCTGTCGAAACGCCGATGCAGTCCGATCAGGAAGGACAGGGCGTGCGGGGCGAGGATGGCCCGGTAGCCAGGCTCCATCGGCCCCAGAAGATCCACGCCATTGGGGTTTGACTTGTTCATGGTCTTGCTCCCGGTCACCACTTATTCGGCCGCGAACTGGGCGGATTCCGTGGATTCGTCCATGGCGGTGGTGGAGGACTGTCCGCCGGACAGCGTCTGGTTCACCAGATCGAAATAACCGGTGCCGACTTCGCGCTGGTGACGGGTGGCGGTGTAACCATCCTTCTCGGAGGCAAACTCGGCCTGCTGAAGCTCCGAATAGGCACCCATGCCGCGATCGCGATATCCGCTGGCGAGGCTGAACATGCCGTAATTGAGCTGGTGGAAGCCGGCGAGGGTGACGAACTGGAACTTGTATCCCATCGCGCCCAATTCGCGCTGATAGGTTTCGATCGTCGCCTTGTCGAGATTGGCTTCCCAGTTGAAGGAGGGCGAGCAATTGTATGCCATCATCTTGCCCGGGAATTCCTTCTGGACGGCCTCGGCAAAACGGCGCGCTTCATCGAGATTTGGCTTCGACGTCTCCCACCACAGAAGGTCGGCATATCTGGCATAGGCCAGACCGCGCTTGATGCAGTGATCAACGCCCATGCCCTTCTTCAGACGATAGAAGCCTTCCGCCGTGCGGCCAGCTTCATAGTCAATGAATTCATGGTCGCGCTCGTCAATGTCGGAATTGATCAGGGTGGCGGATTCGGCATCCGTCCGGGCGACGGTCAGGGTCGGCACGCCCAGCACATCGGCGGCCAGGCGTGCGGCATTGAGATTGCGCTGATGTGCCTTGGTCGGAATCAGCACCTTGCCGCCCAGATGGCCGCATTTCTTTTCCGCCGCGACCTGGTCTTCAAAGTGAACGCCTGCAGCACCGGCTTCGATATAGGCGCGCATGATTTCATAGCAGTTGAGCGGCCCGCCAAAGCCGGCCTCGGCATCAGCGACGATAGGCGCGAACCAGTCACGCGTCAGATTGCCTTCGGAGACCTCGATCTGATCTGCGCGCTGGAGGGTGCGATTGATCTTCTTTGCGAGTTCGGGACCGGAATCGGCCGGATAAAGCGACTGGTCCGGATACATGGCACCGGCTTCATTGGCGTCGGCCGCAACCTGCCAGCCTGACAGATAGATGGCCTTGAGGCCCGCCCGGACCATTTGCATCGCCTGACCGCCAGTCAGCGCGCCCAGCGCATTGATATAGGGTTCGGTTTTCAGCAGCGTCCAGAGCTTCACAGCGCCGCGCTCTGCCAGCGTGTGCTGGATCTGCACCGAGCCGCGCAGTTTCAGCACATCCTCGGCGGAATAGTCGCGGTCAATGCCGGCGAAGCGGTCGGGCGTGGCAGCCGGGACGAGATCGTTGAAAGTGGTCATGGTGCAATCCTTGAATCTGTAAGCCGGAAGAACCAGCGGTTTCGAAGGCGACCCTGACAATGCCGAAACGTCCTGTCTACACGTGTGAAAGCTGAAAATGGATCAGTTGTATTCATTAATTACTTGTCATGCTGTTATTTTGTGAATAATTGACAATATGGATTTGCAAAACGAGAAAATCTTCGCCGGCGCACGGCTGCGCCGATTGCGACGCGAGCGCAGTCTGACGCAAGCCGATGCGGCAGACATGCTGGGCCTGTCGCCCAGCTATCTCAATCTTCTCGAGCGCAATCAGCGCCCGCTGACCGCGCGCGTGCTGCTCGCTGTGGCGGCGGCGTTCGACATCGATGTCCGCAGTCTGGCCGAGGGGTCTGACCGGCAGTTGGTGACGGATCTGGAAGCCGCGGCTGCCGACCCGGCGCTTGCCGCGCTGGAACTCGACCGGACCGAGCTGACCGACCTGGCCGAAACCCAGCCGCGCGCAGCGGAGGCACTCACAAAGCTGCATCAGGCCTATCGTAATGCGTCGGAATCATCCGCCGACCTCGCGGCCCAGCTGGAGGGCGGCGAACGGGCCGGCCGCATGAATGAAACAGAAGCGGTGCGCAATGCGCTCGACCAGCGGCATAATTTTTTCCCGGCTCTCGAAGATGCCGCCGAACGCTTCGGCAGTCGTCTGAAGCTGCATGTCGATAATCGCTCGACGGTTCTGGAGGAGCGCCTGAAAGCGGAGCACGGGATTGTGGTGCGGACCTTTGAAGACGACATCATGGGTAGGGCACGCCAGCGGCTGGACTTTCATACCCGCCGCCTGATGTTGTCGGACCGCCTGTCTGCGAATGCCCGCCCCATGCAGATGGCCACCACGCTGGCTTTGCTGGAACACGCCGATGTTCTGGATGCCGAAGTCGCGGCGGCCGGGTTTGAAACAAAAATCGAGGAAGCGCTCTACCGGAACGGGCTGGCCCGCTATTTCGCTGGAGCGGTGCTGGCACCCTATGAGGCGTTTCTGACACTGGCGGAGAAGAGCCGATACGATATCGACCGCTTGCAAAGACGCTTTGGTCTGAGCTTTGAAACGGCCTGTCACCGTTTGACGACGCTGCATGATCCCAGGCAGCCCGGCATCCCTTTTTTCATGGTGCGCATGGATCCGGCAGGCAATGTCTCCAAACGCTTTGGCGGCGGCGTGCTCCCCTTTGCACGCTCGGGCGGCTCCTGCCCGAAATGGACCTTGTCCGAGGCGTTCCGCGCGCCGGAAAAACTGCTCACCCAGCGCTTCGCCCTGCCGGACAATTCCGAATACCTGTCCATCGCCCGCGCTGTCTCCCGGCCGGGAAGCGCGCAGGAATTGCCCGTCATGCATGTGATTGCGGTCGGCTGCGAATGGGGACGGGCCGAAGAAACGATATATGCCGATGCGCTGTCGCGGACACCCCCGACGCCGGTCGGCCTGACCTGCCGATTGTGCGAGCGGGAGGCCTGCGCGCACCGGGCTTTTCCCTCCATGCAGCGGGAAATGAATATCAATCCCTGGCGGCAGGCGGCGGGACCCTATGCCAGCGATGAACACATTTAGGGGCGGACCAATGGTCCGCCCCGCTCATGCTGGATGAAGACCCGCCCCTAACGGCGCAGGTCGAAGCGGTCGGCTTCCATCACCCTGGTCCAGGCTGCGACAAAGTCGGTGACGAATTTTTTGCCAGCATCGGCGGCGCCATAGACTTCGGCGATCGCCCGAAGCTGTGAGTTCGAGCCGAATACGAGATCGGCCCGCGTGGCCGTCCATTTCACCGCACCGGTCTTGCGGTCGCGGCCCTCGAACACCCCATCATCCACCGGCGTCCACTCGGTCGACATGTCGAGAAGGTTGGTGAAGAAGTCGTTCGTCAGCGTGCCGGTCTTCGCGGTGAACACGCCATGACCGGCATTATCAACGGTGTTGCCAAGTACGCGCAAGCCGCCGACGAGCACTGTCATTTCCGGTGCGCTCAAGCCGAGAAGCTGTGCCCGGTCCACGAGCATTTCCTCAGTCGGGATCGTAAACTTGCCGCGCGACCAGTTGCGGAAGCCGTCAGCCTCCGGCTCCAGCGGTTCGAAGCTTTCGGCGTCGGTCTGGTCTTCGGTGGCGTCACCGCGGCCGGTCGATACCGGCACAGAGACGTCAAAGCCTGCGTCTTTTGCCGCTTTTTCAACTGCCGCCGCGCCGCCGAGCACGATCAGGTCGGCGAGCGAGACATCAAAGCCGGTCTGGCCACGTATGTCCTCCAGCACGCCGAGCACTTTCGCCAGCTGTGCGGGCTGATTCACGGCCCAGTCTTTCTGGGGTGCCAGCCGGATACGTGCGCCATTGGCACCGCCGCGTTTGTCGGACTGGCGGAAGGTCGAGGCCGAGGCCCAGGCCGTCTGCACCAATTGCTCCACACTCAGGCCAGAGCCGAGGATGGCCGCCTTGAGCGTGCTGACCACGGCGTCGGTCAGCGGCTTTCCGGCCGGGACCGGGTCTTGCCAGATCAGATCCTCGTCGGGCACTTCGGTGCCGAGATAGCGGGCTTTCGGGCCCATATCGCGGTGGGTCAGCTTGAACCAGGCGCGGGCATAGGCATCGGCGAATTCTTCCGGGTTTTCATGAAAGCGCCGGGAAATCGGGCCATAGACCGGATCCATCCGCATCGCCATGTCGGCGGTTGTCATGATGATCGGGCGGTTCCGCTCGCCGGTTTCCGGATCGGGAGCGTGGTCCTCGGGCTTCAGGTCTTTCGGGGTCCATTGCCAGGCGCCCGCGGGCGATTTCACCAATTCCCATTCATATCCGAACAGGACATCGAAATATCCCGTATCCCAGGCGGTCGGGTTCGGCGTCCAGGCTCCTTCAATACCCGATGTGATCGTGTCGCGGCCCTTTCCCGAACCATGCGACGACTTCCAGCCAAAGCCCATTTCCTCCATCGGCGCGGCTTCGGGCTCCGGACCGAGGAGCGCGGCATCACCGGCCCCATGGGTCTTGCCGAAAGTGTGCCCGCCTGCGGTGAGCGCGACGGTTTCCTCGTCATTCATCGCCATGCGTTCAAAAGTCTCGCGGATATCGCGCCCCGAGGCGAGTGGATCAGGCTGGCCATCCGGGCCTTCCGGATTGACATAGATCAGACCCATTTGCACCGCGGCCAGCGGATTTTCGAGATCGCGTTCGCCGGAATAGCGGCTGTTTTCAGCCTTTGAATCGGCGAGCCATTCGGTCTCGGCACCCCAGTAGATATCTTCCTCCGGCGCGTAGATGTCCTCACGTCCTCCGGCAAAGCCGAACGTCTTGAAACCCATCGATTCCATCGCGACATTGCCCGCGAGGACCATCAGATCCGCCCAGGACAGGCTGCTGCCGTATTTCTGCTTGATCGGCCAGAGCAGGCGGCGGGCCTTGTCGAGATTGGCATTGTCAGGCCAGGAGTTGAGCGGCGCAAAGCGCTGGTTGCCGGTCGACGCCCCGCCCCGGCCATCCGCCGTGCGGTAAGTGCCGGCCGAGTGCCAGGCCATGCGGATGAACAGGCCGCCATAATGACCATAGTCCGCCGGCCACCAGTCCTGGCTTTCGGTCATCAAGGCGGTGAGGTCAGCCTTGACCGCTGTAAGGTCGAGACTCTCAAACGCCCTGGCATAATCGAAGTCCGCACCCATCGGGTTCGATGCCGGCGCATTCTGGTGCAGGATTTTCAGGTTGAGCTGATTGGGCCACCAGCTGGCATTGGATAGCGCCCCGCTCGCCGTGTGGCGACGTGAAGGGCCTGTAAACGGGCATTTTCCGGAATTGTCGTCCATTGATCTCTCTCCCTTGAAGACGCACCATGCGGGTACGTCCTGAATTTCCAGAAATCAGAGTGGACCTGCCTCGATTATTTATCCAATCAATTCTCTGAGCTTTGATTATAGATAATTTTGATATCTTGAGCTTTTAGCCCCGCCGGTTCTAAATAACCTGCATTTCCGCCCACGCCCACTTCAGCAGCCCGTCAGCGGGCGCAATTCGCGGGTGTCATCGAAATACCGCCCCTCCATCGATGACACGAGCCGGCAACGCTCCTCAGCGGTCAGCCGGACATCTGAGCTGATATCGCTGGCGAGTCCCTCGATGGTGAACTCACCTGCCATCATCAGGGACCCACCATCAGCCGGCGTATCAAACCGCATGCGCGCCGGGCCCTCGCTCCAGCGGGCCCAGTCTCCCCCGGGCTCGCCCTGCCGGGCAAAGCGCGCCCAGTAGCTGCCCATTTCACGGGCGAGCGCGATGCGGCTGTCGGCATTGTCGTCATTGAAGACGATGGGGTCGAGGCGTGAGCCGAAGAATTCGAATCTGTTGAAGACGAAAGGAATTTCCATCGAGTGCATGGCACCGAAAATCTCCGCTGAATCGAGGAAAAGGTTTGACCCGCCCTCATCCCAGTCGAAACGATAGGCCCAGACATCATCATGGCCGCCGGCGGTCATGGTGGCCGCAATCTCGTCCACGGCATTAATCGCCCAAATACGGCTCTGGTATTCCGACACCGCCTCGTAGAGGTTTTCGTCGCGAATGCGGAAGAAGATGCCAAGCCGGCGCGAGACGAGTTCAGGGTTCAGACCATTGTAAAGTTTGACCTCGTCACGGTTTGTGCCGGTGATGAGCGGTACGGCGTTGAAGGTTTCCGGACTGGCAAAGGCCTGCATCAGGCCGCCCTCCGGAATGGTGACGCCATCGGCGATCACGGTCGGCAAATCAACCGATTCACCCTCCGGGCTATAGGCGTTATAAACTGCCGCCAATGGAGCACCGCGCAGATCATCGGCGCTGACCCCGCCACCGGTGATCATCGGCGCAATGTCCAGGGACGCATTGGCTTCCGAGCCGGTTGTGCCTTCCGCTTCTTCCACTGCAATAGCGTTTGCCGAACCGGACTGCATGATGGCGCGATGGAACAGGCCCGAGGCCATGGGGGAACCCATAAGTGCCGCGACATTGGTGCCGCCGGCGCTTTCGCCGAAAATCGTCACCGTGCCCGCATCGCCGCCATAGGCAGCGATATTGTCACGTATCCATTCCAGGGCCGCGATCTGATCCAGTGTCGCGAAATTGGCGGCCCGGTCAGCGTCGATCTGCGCATCTTCGCGCAAGGCAGGGTGGGAGAAAAACCCGAGTGGTCCGAGGCGGTACTGAACCACGACGACAATGACGTTCTGATCGATGGCCAGTTGTGAGCCATCATACTGATCACCCCAGCCCCAGGTGTTACTGCCGCCGTGAATCCACATCATCACCGGCAAATTGGCGGCGTTTGGCGGCGCGTAAACATCGACATAGAGACAGTCCTCATTGCCGATCAGCGTTCCCGCTTCCACGCCTACGAGATCCGCGCTCAGTGAATTGGCCAGCTGCGGACAATAATCGGGCGCGGTAATGGATTGACGCTCCTGGTCCCAGTTTTGTGGCGGACGCGGCGCACGCCAGCGCATATCGCCAACGGGTGGTTCGGCATAGGGGATCGCCCGCCAGACATGGGCCCCCGCATCCGCAACATAGCCAACAATATCACCTTGCGGCGTGGACAGGCGGGTTTCCGGATCGGGTTCCATCACCGGTTCGCGTGTTGAACAGGCTGCCAGAATAACGGCCAGTCCGAGAATAGCTGCTCGCATGGAAATCTCCCCCGCTCCATTGAAGACATGATTTGGCACGAATCCGCCCCGCGTCAAATCCCGGCGAGAGTTTGCCTGACGGCCGCTTGCCAACCGGCGCGTTGCGTGTCCCGGTCAATTGCCTTGATCTTCGGTTCAAACTTCTGGTCAGCCTTCCAGAGTTTTCGGCCTTCCTCGAGCCCGCCAAACAGTCCCGCCCCCATACCGGCAAGGAAAGCCGCGCCCCAGGCGGTGGTCTCGGTATTGACCGGGCGGACCACCGGCACGTCGCAGAAATCGGCCAGCCGGGAGAGAAAACGGTTATTGTTCGCCATACCGCCATCGACCTTCAGCTTTGCCGCAGGGACACCGTCGCGCGCCATGGCTTCGAGGAGGTCGGCGGTCTGATGGGCCGCAGCATCCAGAGCCGCCTGCGCGATTTCCGCCCGCCCGGCCCCGCGTGTCAGACCGACAATCGTCCCGCGCGCATCCGCCGCCCAGTGGGGAGCGCCCAACCCGGCAAAAGCCGGGACCAAATAGACGCCGCAATCGGGATCGGCGGAAGCGGCCAGCGCCTCGATCTCGGAGGCTTTGGAAAACAGGCCCAGACCATCGCGTAGCCATTGGACGGTGGCGCCGGCGGACAGGATAGAGCCTTCCAGCGCGAAAGTGGTCTGGCCATCAATCCGCCAGCCAATCGTTGAGAGCAGGCGGTTTTCTGACACCGCCATTTCGGGGCCGGTATTCATGATCAGGAAGGCACCTGTGCCATAGGTGGATTTGACCTCGCCGGGCCTGAAGCAGGCCTGGCCGATGGCCGCCGATTGCTGGTCTCCCGCCATGCCGGTGATCGGTAGGATCTCTCCAATCGTGGATTTGATGCTGGTGCCGAAGTCCGCGGCATTGTCACACACGCCCGGCAGACCTGATATCGGCACGTTGAAGCGCTCGCACAGGCCAGCATCCCACGCGCCCGCCTTGAGATCATAGAGCGAGGTGCGGCTGGCATTGCTGGCATCGGTCTTGTGCGAAGCCCCGCCGGTCAACCGCCAGAGCAGGAAGCTGTCCACCGTCCCAAAAGCCAGCTCGCCCCGCGCAGCCCGTTCCCGCGCGCCGTCGACAGCATCCAGAATCCAGGCAAATTTGGTAGCCGAAAAATAGGGGTCGAGGACGAGGCCGGTTTTCTCCCGTATGACGCCCTCATGGCCGTCAGCGGCGAGTTGCTGGCAGGTTTTTGCGGTGCGCCGGTCCTGCCAGACAATGGCGTTATGGATGGGGTCGCCGGTTTTCCGGTCCCAGATAATCGCCGTCTCGCGCTGATTGGTGATGCCCAGACATGCGGTTTTCCAGCCTTTGGCCTTCGCCTCTTTCAGCGCTTTTCGCGCGGTGGCGATCACCGTGGCCCAGATCACTTCCGGATCGTGCTCCACCCAGCCGGGTTTGGGATAGATTTGCGCAAACTCCCGCTGGGCCAGCGCAATCACCTGACCCTTTCTGGAAAACACGATCGCCCGCGAGGAGGTCGTCCCCTGGTCAATGGCCAGAATGGCTGTCTTGTCGCTGAACATACACGCCCCCGATTCCTGTCAGATACGACTATAAACAGGCTGGCGCGCGCGAACAGAGCGCGATAGCGTTGCAGCAAAGAGGGGATGTTCATGGCCTTTACCAAACGGACACTGGAAAGCCCGACCGGGGCGCTGCTGACGCTCTACGAATCTGCCGCCGAAGGCGAAACCCGCGGCGTTCTGCATATCAATCACGGGCTGGCCGAACATGCCGCCCGTTATGAGCGGTTTGCCGAAGCGCTGGCACAGACAGGCTGGGCGGTGGTCGCGCAGGATCATCGCGGCCACGGTCTGACGACCGCTCCGGATGGTGCGCCGCGCCTGTTCGCCTACGAGCATGGCTGGTCGAAAGTGATGGCGGATGCCGCTGCGGTGAATGCCGAGGCGCGGGAAAAACACCCCGGCGTGCCGGTCGTGGTGTTTGGTCATTCCATGGGCGGAGCGGTCTCGCTCAATTACGCCATGCGCTATCCCGAAACGATTGCCGGCTGTGCGATCTGGAATGCCAATATCGACAAGGGAGCGGCAGGGCTGATCAGATTTGTCACCGGGCTGGGCCTGATGTTTTCCAAACCGGAAAAGCCGGCCGGACTGATTGATGCCCTGACCTTCAAGGCCTGGGACAAGCGCTTCAAAAATGATCGTCCGGAATCAGGCTGGTTGTCCCGTGACCTTGCCGAGGTCGACAGATATGTTGCCGATCCCCTGTGTGGCTGGACAGCGAGCTGGTCCTTGTGGCGGGATTTTGCCGGCGGCCTTGCCTATGCGGCGGACGATAAAAATCTGAAGGCCGTCCCCAAATCCCTGCCCTTCCACCTGGTCGGCGGAACGGATGATCCGGCGACGAACAATGCGAAAGCAGTCGAGCTGCTCGGCGCGCGACTGCGCAAGGCCGGATACGGCGCTACGCAGGAGATCCTCGAGGATTTCCGTCACGAGACGATCAATGAAAAAGGCCGCGAAGCGGTGATTGAGCGCTTCGCGGCCTGGCTTTCAAGGATCGGCTAGAGGCGACTTCCTACTCCCAGAAGTACGCCCCCCGGACACGATCACCGGTGACGGTCTCGTTCATGGTTTCCGCATCATAGAGACGGCCATTGAGCATGATCATGTCGATCTCGTCAGAGTTCTCGATATCGGCGAGAATATCGCCCTCGAGAATAACGAGGTCGGCCAGCTTGCCGGTTTCAATGGATCCCAGATCCGCGTCGAAGCCGAGATGGATGGCCGGATCAATTGTGGCCGCACGCAAGGCCTGGATCGGCGTCGCGCCGCCACGGCCCAGCGACCACATCTCCCAGTGTGCGGCGAGGCCTTCCTGCTGACCATGAGCGCCAATTGCCATGAGCACACCGCGATCCGCCAGCATCAGCGCGGTTACGGCACTGTCATCATCGACATAGTCATGCTCCGGTGCCCAGGGACGGCGGATCGAGCCATTCAGATAGGTGGGCGGCGCATGCCGTGACAGGATCGGGTGTTCCCAGATATTCATACGGGAGCGCCAGTAGGGATCCCCGGCCAGACCGCCATACGTCACTGTGATGGTCGGATTGTAGGCCACTTGTGTCTGCGAATACATTTGCAGCACATCTTCGTAAATCATCTCGACCGGCAGGTTGTGCTCAAGCGAGGTGTTGCCATCGGCCACCAGTGACATGTCCATGTGATAGTTGGAGCCGCCTTCGGCGACGACGATGACGCCCGCCTCGTGCGAGGCCTGAACCACTTGCTGGCGCTGATCGCGGCGGGGCTGGTTGTAGTTCTTGATGCCATGAGCCCCCTGGGCCGCGAGGCGGAAGACGTGTTCATCGGCATCCGAGGCGTCGTCAATGCGGGCAAAGAAGCCGGGTGCGCGGGCACCATAGACAACCTCTCCGGTGGAATAGGTGCGTGGCTGCAATTGCAGGCCGGCGCGCTGATATTCCCCGGCCACGAAGATGTGGCTGGCAGAGCTGGACGGGTCGAAGATGGTCGTAACGCCGAAGGCCAGATGGGCCAGGGTAGACCAGTTTTCCTCCGGAATAATGCCGTCCGTGCCCTGCGGTCCATGCGCGTGCGCATCGATGAGGCCCGGGATGATGGTGCGACCGGTTACATCGACCGTTTGCGCGCCGCCCGGAATTTCCACCTCGTCGGCAGATCCGACCGCGACAATGCGATTGCCCTCCACGACGACAACACCATTCTCGATGATACCGCCGTCTTCATCCGACATGGTGACGATACGGGCGCCGGTCAGAGCGACGACGCTGGTGGGCACGTCGGTCGTCACCGTGATCGCCAGTGAGCGTCCGGTTTCCGGCGGAGAGAAGGACTCGCGCTCTTCATCTTCGGCGGCCGGGCCATGCGGAATGACATCGTTGATCGCTGCGGAATACAGAACCGGCCCCATTGTCCAGTGCAGGCTGTCGCTGCCGCCCGACCAGGAGAGATAGGTGGCGCCGTTGAGCGAGACTTCCACAACGGGCAGCGCTGACGCGGACATGCCGGCAGAGACTTCCTGTGGCCCCGGCGGCATGGGCATGACATAGGCGTCGTAATTTTCCCGGAAAGCAAGATAACGGCCGTCAGGGGACACACGGTAGTCGGCGATCATGTCGGACTGGGCATGAACGCGCTGGTCCTGACCATTCATGTCGACGCTGACCAGACGATTTTGGCCGCCTTCAAACGATGTCAGGAAAAGGCGGGAATTCGATGCGCCAAATTGCGGTTCGGAACCGCTATCGGTGATGCGGCGCATCTCGCCGCCGGATGCGGGGACGGCAAAGATACCGGTCGTTTCCGACCATTCGCGCGCCGTCAGGTAGCCGCCCGAGCCTTTTTCAAAGACAATGGCGCGGCCATCCGGCGAAAAGACCGGGCGTCGATAATGGCCCGGTTCGGATGTCACCGTACGTTCGCTGCGGCCATTGGTGTTGACGGTACGGATCGAACCGAGATCCTCATCATCCCAGGTAGCAAAGACGATGGAGCGGCCATCCCGCGACCAGGACGGAAAGAGTTCACGGTAACTGCCGTCATTGCCGGTCAGCGGGCGCGGATCGCCACCCGATGTATTGGCAATATAGAGGCGGCCGAGCGTTTCAAACACGACCTGCGAACCATCCGGCGAGACATTGGCGAAACGCGGCATGCGGGTTTCAAACGTCGCCGGGGCCACATCTGTCTGCGGACGCGGCGGATCAATGACTTCGCGGCTGTCATCAATCTCGAACGGAATGATCTGCGATTCTCCCGACGCGACATTGATGCGGTTGATATGCCCACCCGACCAGAAGACGATGGAATTGCCATCCGGCATCCAGTCCATGTTCGGATACATGCCGTAAACGCCCCATGTCTCCTGATTGTCCCGGTCGAGATCGTCATAGATCATGCGCTCTTCGCCCGACCGCAAATCCTTCACCCAGAGCTGGGATTGCAGGCGGTCACGGCGGACAAAGGCCATGAAATTGCCATCCGGTGACGGCGCTGGACGGACGGAGCCGCCTGCGCCCGAAACCGCCGTGGTGATTTCACCGGTTTCCAGCTCGTAGCGGAGGATGTTGAACAGGTCGGTATTGGAGTCCTGAGCATAGATGAAGGTGCTGCCGGAGGTGATGTTCTGCGTGTAATACACATAGCTGCCATCCGGCGAGAAGATCGGCTCGCCCAGCTCCTTCTGGAAGGCTTCACTCGGGCGCTCGACCAGCTGAACGCCGCTGCCGCCAGAGATATGATACATCCAGATTTCACCGGCCCCGGCAGAGCGCGACGTGGTGTAATGCTTGCGCGCCGCGATGAAGTCGCCGGACGGATGCCAGGTCGGATTGTTCAGAAGCCGGAAGCTCTCATTCGTCACCTGACGCCGGTTGGAGCCATCGGTGTTCATGATCCAGATATTGTCGCCCCCCGCACGGTCGGAGGTGAAAGCGATCATGGAGCCATCAGGCGAAAACCGCGGCTGGATTTCCCAGGGCAGGCCGGAGGCAATATTTGTCGCCGGACCGCCGGTAATCGGCATGGTGTAAATATCACCGAGAAGGTCAAAGGCGATGGTCTGGCCATCGGGGCTGACATCGAGGCTCAGCCAGGTGCCTTCATCGACACGGATCGGGATAAAGCGGGTCGGCATGGGCGGTGCGGCGACGTCCCATGGACCGTCGTCTTCAGAATCGGCGCCGGTATCAGCCTCTTGCGCATAGGCAAGGGAAAAAGCGAGCGCGCTTGCGGTCAGCGCAGCAATTGTGCGGAACATGATGCCTCCCCGGTATCATTCACTGGATTGATGCCGGGGACACTAGTGCGGGGCCGGATGAGCGGCAAGTGACAGAACTGTCAGGTAGATAGCGCCTGCGCGATGTCGGCGAGAATGTCCTCGACGTCTTCCAGTCCGACGGACAGGCGGATCAGGCCCGGTGTGATTGCGTGTTCGGCCTGCTCTTCCGGCGTATAGGTCGAATGCGTCATGGAGGCGGGATGCTGGATCAGGCTCTCGGCATCGCCCAGGCTGACCGCGCGCTGGATCATGTTCAACCGGTTCATGAAGGTGATCGCCGCGTCTTTTCCCGCCTTCAGCTCGAACGCGATCATACCGCCCGGCAACTGCATCTGGCGTGCGGCGAGCTCGTATTGCGGGAAACTTTCGAGTCCGGGCCAGGCGACATTGGCAACCTCCGGGCGGGCTTCCAGAAAGCGTGCCACAATTCCGGCGCTGGCCGAGTGTTCGCGCATACGTAGGCCCAGCGTCTTCAGGCCGCGCAGGATGAGCATGGCATTGAAGGGAGCCAGCGCGGCCCCGGTCATGTCCTTCAGTCCGTAAAAGCGGACCTGATCCATGATCTCCTGCGTCCCGCAGGCCAGACCGCCAATCAGATCGCCATGTCCGCCCAGATATTTTGTCGCCGAGTGCACAACCATGTCCGCACCCAGCGCAATCGGCTGCGTCAGACAGGGGCTGGCATAGGTGTTGTCGACGATGACCCGCGCACCGGCCGCACCGGCCAACGTGGCGGTCCGGCGAATATCGATGATGCGCATGTTCGGATTGGCCGGGGTCTCGAAATAGACAATCTTCGGACGGCTTTTCAGCGCCGTTTCGAGCGCCACCTCATCCGTCATGTCAACATGGCTGACGCGCACGCCGAATTTGGCGAGGCCGTGATTGAAGAAGGCGTAGGTGCAGCCATAAAGCGTCTTGTCGACGAGGATTTCATCGCCCGGCTCGACGAGGCTCCAGAAGACCGCCGTGATGGCACCCATGCCCGAGGCAAAGGCGACAGCCGCTTCCGCGCCTTCCAGTGACGCCATACGCCGTTCGAGCAGATCCACTGTGGGATTGGAAATCCGCGAATAGATATGCGCCGGCTGTTCGCCGGAGAAGGCGGCACCGGCGGATTCGACATCGGGGAAGGTAAAGGTGGAGGTGAAATGCACGGGCGGGGTGAGCGCGCCGCCTTCATCCGCGGGATGATAGCCCTCGTGGATCGCGCGGGTCGAAAACCCTTTTTCGCGCTTGACCTGACCTGAACCGTCCATGCTGATCTCCCATTTGAGACCAGATTAGCGCTTTCATTGCGCCATGTGCTGCCGTATTCTGCTTCCATAATGTCTGAGTGGAGCATTTTCTACCATGAAACGCCTGGATCGTATTGACCGCAAAATCCTGATGGCCCTGCAAACGGATGGCCGGCTGACCAATCAGGCGCTGGCGGATCTGGTGGGGCTGTCGCCCTCACCCTGCCTGAAACGGGTGCGGGCGCTGGAAGCAGCGCGTCTGATCCGCACCTATTTCGCGGAAATCGACCGCAAGGCTTGCGGGCTTTCGGTGACCGCCTTCGTACGGATCCGGCTGAAGGATCATTCGCCTGACACAGTGGCCACGTTCGAGCGGAAAATCGCCGCCATCGACGCGGTGATCGAGTGTCATCTGATGTCCGGCGGCGAGGATTATCTGCTGGAAGTCGTGGTTTCCGGCCATGACGGCTATGAGCGCTTCATGCGCGAGGAGTTGCATCCTGTACCGGGCATTGGCGCGATCGAGACGAATTTCTCGATCAGCGCCATCAAGCACCGCTCGCCCTGCCCTATTCCGTGATCAGGGAAGCGGTCTCCGCCTCTTCGCCTTCCGCTGCTCCGGTCTCTTCATCGTCCGTATCATCACTGGCGCGAGGTGGCTGGATGATGTTGTCGTCGGAATTGCGGTCAATCAGCTTGTTATAGGGATCAATCCCCACCCAGGCGGGCTCTTCATCGGTGATGATGGAGAGTGTCGTTTCGGCCTGATTGATCCGGTGACGCTCGAAATAGAGGATATGGTCCGTGCCCTCATTGACGGTGTCCGGACTGCGCATGAAGAGGCCGACATCTATATCATAATCGATCGGTTCTTCGGTCTCATTACCTTCGCCATCCGCTTCGTAGAGGCGCGCATTCACGGTGAAAACCGTCTCCCAGCGCCCGTCCTCCAGCTCGCGGCGTTCGGCCGTACCCGTATCGATGGACAGGTCGAAGATCATGATGCGCTCGAAGAAATCGTGGATGATCCGCTCATGCTCCGGACCGGCTTCCTCGCGCAGGATGCGCAGGAAATCCAGCGTCGTCGGATAGGGGTCGGACTGATACTGGAACTCGTCGACCAGACGTGACAGGGCGCGATTGACCGTGTCCTCGCCGATATAGTCCTGCAGCGCATACATGATGACCGCGCCCTTGCGGTAATGGATGTGCTGCTGGTTCTCCACGCGGTAAAGCGGCAATTCCTCGCGGGTTTCATTGCCGCGCGCCGAGAGATAACTGTCGAGCTCGTATTTCAGGAACCGGCGCATATGGTCGTCGCCATATTCCTCCCGCATGACCATGAGCGCCGAATACTGCGCGAAAGTCTCCACCAGCATGGAGCCGCCCTGAACGTTGGGGCCCATGATCTGGTGGGCCCACCACTGGTGCGCAGCTTCGTGCGCGGTGACGTAATAGACATAGTCGATATTGTCTTCATCGCGCAGGTCGGCGGTAAAGCCGATTGCCTCGGAATAGGCGATCGTGTTCGGGAAGGACTGGGCGAAGCTGGCATAGGCCGGGAATTCCAGCATGCGGTATTGCCGGTACTGATAGGGGCTGATGTGTTCGCTCATATAGGCGAGCGAATCCTGCGCGCCCTGCATCATGCGCTCGATATTCCAGTCATGCGCCGGGTGGTAGAAGACCTGGTAATTGATGCCGTCCTCTTCCTCTTCCAGCAGCGCATATTCGGCGGACATCCAGTTGAAGAAGTTGAGGCTGCGATCCTCCATCACGTATTCGAAATAATGCCGGCCGTCCTCGACCCAGTCGCGCTGGAGATAGCCGGGCGCGACAACTGTCTGGCCTTCATCGGTCGAAACGAGTGTGCGGAAGGTGACGTAATCGGAATCCTGACGGATATAGTTTTCGTCCCAATGCTCTTCGTCCTCGAGCGCAAAGGCCCGGTCGATCGGCGGCAGATCCTGCCGGCGGCGCACCGCCGGATCCTGCAGGAGGAAGCCGCGATTGAAACCAATGGACGGTGCGAATTCTCCATTGTTGAAGAAGGTGCCGTTGAAATTGACCGAGCTGACATTTCCGGAATTGCGGAAGCCCGGATTGGCGACTTCGACCTCGAAACTCAATGTCCGCGTCTCGCCCGGCTGCATCGGTGTTTCAAGTTCGAAAGCATAGAGATTGACCAGCTCGCTGCGCAATTCGGCGGATGCGCCTTCCAGCGATTGTTCGAGCACATCAGCCGAGCCGTAAGACACCCAGACAACCGGGATTGCCTCATCGGTGTGATTGACCAGCGTGTTGGTTCCCGAGGCGGTATAGCGGCGCTCGGCATTATAGATATCGACGGTGTATTCAACATCCGTGATGGTCGGCTGGGGCAGGCCTTCCAACTGGTCGCGCCATTCGCGCTCGAATTCGGCGGTCTGACGCTCGACCTGCGGGCCGGTCGTATAATCGTTCAGGACAACCGTGTTGTAGTAGATCCAGCTTCCCGAACCGATGGCCACCAGAAGCGCGGCGGCGGCAAGGCCTGCAGTGGGCGCGTTGAAAGCGCCGGGCAAGGACCGCAAGCGCTGCCATATCGGTGCCAGTGCTCCGCGATTGAACATGACGGCCGCAACAAGAAACAGGAAAAGGGAAATGGCCGCCCAGTAGAGGTGGAACCACAACTGAATGCCAAGGAAATGGCCATACTGATTCATGTCGGAATAGGGATTTATCGACACGAAGGGGAAGAGGTAGAGATTATGGGCGAGCCCGATATTGGGCAGCACAAAGGCGGTGACAATGAAGAGCGCGCCCATGGCGGCGATGCCGACCCATTTGTTGTTGCTGACCACCTGCAGGAAGATCGCGGCCATCGACAGGAAGGTCAGCGGAATGGCCAGATCCACAAGGGTTCTCATGGCATACTGGTCCAGTTCCAGATGGGTGTAGCCGCGGATCAGCTGGGAGGCGATCGTGATCAGCACTGCAACCATCAGAAGGCCGCCGATCACAGCCATCATGCCGATCAGTTTGGCGGTCATGAACACCCAGCTGGGTGTGGGTGAGACATCGACGATTTCCGAGAAGCGGACGGACCGTTCCCGCCAGATCAGTTCCGAAGCGTAATAGATGATGACGACAATGGGGATCAGCACAAAGCCGCCGATCATGCTGAACACCATAACGCGGGTGAGCGGATAGCTGGGGGTGCCGTAAACCGGCGCGATCAGGAAGACATTCACACCGACGAGCAGAACGCCCAGAGCCAACAGAACCCAGAAGCCGATATTGAAGATCACGCCTTTGACTTCGAAGCCCACACGCGCCCGGAACTGGGCCCAGGCCGCCTTTTCGGGCGTCGGTGTGGCTTTGGGCAGTTCGATTTCCGTCGGCACAAAAGGCGTTTCCGCGCGGCGTATCTTCTTTCCGCCAAGCCGGGCATTGCCGCTGCGGAAGGAGAAAATCACAACGTTGAAAATGAAAAGCGCGATGGCCACGCCTATCCAGATGAGGCGGTTCTGCAGGAATATGCCTTCCATGGGGATCAGGCGCGTATTCTGTTCGACAGCCGTCCAGTAGCGCGTGACATCGGCCAGCGCATTGCCGCCAAACGGATCGGTCAAAGCGGCGAACGTCCGCCATTCAGGCTGGGAATCGAGAAATCCGCCGACAACATTGAATACGAACAGGCCCAGCAGTCCCACCCAGGTGATGACCAGAGACCGGCTCAGATTGGCGATCGTGAACAGGATCATGCCAATGATGAACATGTTCGCGACGCCGATCACCAGGTAAGGGTAAAGGTAATATTCCAGGCGGAAGGGGCCGATGGATTCCGGGTCTACCCAGGGCATCAGGGATCCGACGAGGTTTCCGAGGGGGAGGCTGAGGATGACCAGCGCGGTGACGGCAAAGCCGCCGAGAAAACGGCCCAGCAGGTAATCGCGTTCGCGCACCGGCGTTGAATAGAACAGCTCATAGGTGTTGAAGCTGCGGTCGCGCAATATACCGCTCGCCAGAAAGACAATCGGGATGATCATTCCGAACAGCGAAAATACCAGAATGTTCAGCGAAATCGCGAACGGTGAATTGGCGTGAACCGTTGCACTGTCGCCGATCTGTATCTGATCCGAGGCGGCGGCACCGAACACGAACAGGAAGAATATGGCAAAAATCCAGAAAAAGGCCGGAGCCATGATCTGATATCGGAATTCGAAGCTGGCGATTTTACCGAGCATGACGTGTCTCCTCCTGCCCGGCCTAGGCCGCTTCCGTGGCCGTCTGGCCCGCAGTGATGGTGGAGAAGTAGACGTCCTCGAGATCCGGCGCGATCGCATCGAAGCCGTCATCCGGCTTGCTGTCGGCCTCGACGTGGATCAACACCTCGCCCTGGGTGAGACGGGTGGAGATGACATTGTAGCGGGCGCGGTGTTCCGGCAGGGCCGCTTTTGCAATGCGCTTGCGCCAGACCTTGCCTTCCAGTTTCGCGATCAGGTCGGCCGGGGCACCTTCGGCGACAATCCGGCCCTGATTGAGAATCGCCATTTGCGGGCAGAGATCGGCGACATCTTCGACAATGTGGGTAGAGAGGATGACCACGACATTCTCGCCGATTTCGGACAACAGATTGTGGAAGCGGTTGCGTTCTTCCGGGTCGAGACCAGCGGTCGGCTCATCCACGATGATGAGCTGGGGATCACCGATCAGTGCCTGGGCGATGCCGAAACGCTGGCGCATGCCGCCGGAATAGGAAGCGACGGCTTTCTTGGCGACCTTGGCAAGATTGGTCTGCTCGAGCAGGCCCTCGACCACGCGCTTGCGGTCCTTATTGTCGGAAATGCCCTTCAGGATAGCGAGGTGATCCAGCATGGCGCGGGCCGACATGCGCGGGTAGACACCGAAATCCTGCGGCAGATAACCGAGCTGGGCGCGCAGCTTTGCGGGATCTTTCAGAACATCAATCCCGTTGAATTCGATCGAGCCCTTGTCGGCATTCTGCAGGGTGGCGATGGTGCGCATCAATGAGGATTTGCCGGCACCATTGGGCCCGAGCAGACCATACATGCCCTTGGGAATGGTCAGCGAGACATCATCCAGCGCGCGCACACCATTGCCATAGGTTTTCGAAAGATTCCTGATTTCCAACATGATTTTTTCGCAGCGTCGTGCGCCGCCTCCCTCGCCTGTCCCGTTTCAATCGACCATAGGGGTATTCCCCTGTTGAGCGCCAATGAACAGGAGTCCATGTTTCCGGAAAAGGGGGAAGGTTCGCGACGCTGTCCCCCCGAAGCCCGGCCGGGCGATGACGTGAGTGATCCGTCAACTTTCATTGTCTAGGCAGGGATGGTGAATGGGGCGGGGGACAAATATGACCGATCAGCAGGCCGCGCCGATTGCGTCCGGTGAACGCATTACCGATCTCGACGTCTTGCGGGGATTTGCGCTGTTTGGCGTGCTTCTGGCCAATATCGTCGGCATTGTGGTCTGGGGCTATGTGACCACCGAGGCCCAGCTGGAGGCGTCACCGATCCGCAGCTTCGACCGGCTGATACACCTCGCTGTCCGGATTTTCGTTGATGACAAGGCCAACACACTTTTCGCCTTCCTTTTCGGGCTGGGATTCTATGTCCAGATGACGCGCCTGGGTGAACGGGGTGCTGGCTTTTCCGGTCTGTATGCCCGGCGTCTGGTGATCCTGATGGTGATCGGCCTCATCCACATCACCTTCATCTGGTTCTGGGACATTCTCCACCTTTACGCCTTTCTGGGCTTCGGCCTGTTGCTGGTGCGCAAGGCCAGTGACCGGATGATCCTTTTCGGGGGCATCATCCTGGCGGTCTTTGGCCGGCTGGGATTCAGCATGATCGCTGAATTGTCCGGCCTGTATGACAACGGGGCATATGATGCGCTGTGGTCGGACGCCGCGGTTCTGGAACGTCAGGCGCTTTCTGCCGCCGGAGATTACCGGGCGCTGGTTCAGGACTTCTGGCACGTAAACCAGGTCGATTATTTCAAGGGGCCGATCATCGGTCTGGCGTTTTACACTTTTGGCCGCTTCCTGCTGGGTATGTGGGTCGGGCGAAAACAATGGCTGCACCGCGCCGATGATTTCCTGCCGGGCTTCCGGAACGTCCTGCTGATCGCCCTGCCCCTCGGCCTGGGGCTGGAAGTGCTCAACCAGTTCGGCGCGGATATCGGCCTGTCGGGCGAGAGTGTGGCGGGGTCGTTTTTCGGTGAATTCCTGCACATGGTCGCAACGCCCCTGATCGCGGCCGGCTATGTTTCGGGGCTTGTGCTCGCCCTGCGCACGGGATGGGGGGCAAGACTTTTCGGGGTACTGGCACCGGTCGGGCGCATGGCGCTGACCAATTACGTGATGCAGAGCTTCATCATCGGCTTTACCCTGTTCGGCATCGGGCCGGGTCTGGATCTGATGAGCCAGGCCACGGCGACATCCGCCATGGCGATCGCGGTTGCCGGTTTTACCTTCCAGATCATTTTCAGCCACTTCTGGCTCAAGGCGTTCCATTTCGGCCCGCTGGAATGGGTCTGGCGCGCCCTGACCTATGGAACTTTGCCCACGATGCGGCGGACCTAGTGAAAATCCCGGCTCTTCGGGATGATGCGGACCTGCCGCGGATGGCGCGCTGCTGGCACGCGGTGATCATCGACCGGCCGGCGCACTTCATCGGCATGGGCGAGCGCATTATCGAGGGCACGGCTGGCATCTTCCGATAGCAGGGTCAGGTCGGCGGTACGGTCGATGAGTTCCTCGGCGACGAGGTGGGTGACGCCTTCGGCTGATTGCACCCGCCCCTTCACCAGCAGCAGACGCGCGCCCATGACGACCGGGCGATAAGTCTCCATCACGCGCGGCCAGACGACGAGGTTGGCAACACCGGTCTCATCCTCCACGGTGATGAAGCAGACGCCCTTGGCCGATCCGGGGCGCTGTCGCACCAGCACCACACCGGCCAGGCTGGCCCGGCTGCCATTGCGCAGATGATTGATTTCCTGAGTGGTCCTGATCCCCATCTGTCCATAGGCCTGCCGCAAAAACCGCATCGGGTGATCCTTCAGGGACAGGCGGATGGTCTGATAATCCTGCAGAACATGCTCCGAGCGTGGCATCTCCGGCAGCTGCACTTCGGCATCCGCGCCCTGTTCTCTTGCATCGGCCACGGCAAAGAGCGGCAAGGCCATATCCCTGCTCTCCCCCCGGACCGACCACAGCGCCTGCCGCCGGTCGAGGCCTGCCGAGCGGAACGCATCCGCAGCGGCAAGCGCCTCCAGAGGGGCGCGGCGCAAACCCGCCCGGCGCCGGATCGCGGCGGGGTCCTCATAACCGGCGCCCCGCGCCTGCATCAGGCGTTCGGCCTCGTCCCGGCCGAGCCCGTCAACGAGGCGCATGCCCAGCCGGACCGCACATGGCCAGGGACCCTGCCGGGCCGGTTCCAGCGTGCAATCCCAATCGGAATGATTGATGTCCACATCGCGCACTTCGACATCATGGTCGCGGGCATCCCGCACCAGTTGGGCGGGCGCGTAAAATCCCATGGGCTGGGAATTGAGGATGGCGGCGGCAAAAGCGTCCGGCCGGTGGCATTTCATCCAGGACGAGACATAGACCAGCAGGGCAAAGCTGGCGGCATGGCTTTCCGGGAAGCCATATTCGCCAAACCCCTTCACCTGATCAAAACAGCGCTTGGCAAAGTCCGCGTCATAGCCGCGCTCGACCATGCCATTCACCATCTTTTCCTCGTAATGCTGGATTGTGCCGACCTTGCGGAAGGTGGCCATGGCGCGGCGCAGACCATTGGCCTCGTCGGGCGTGAATTTCGCGGCATCAATGGCGATCTGCATGGCCTGTTCCTGGAACAGGGGGACGCCCTTTGTGCGGCCCAGTATCTGTTCCAGCTCGTCGGCCGGGCCGTGATCGGGTGAGGGCGAAGGAAAGACCGTCGGCTCCAGACCATTGCGGCGGCGCAGATAGGGATGCACCATATCGCCCTGAATGGGACCCGGACGGACAATCGCCACCTCGATCACCAGATCATAGAATTTGCGCGGCTTGAGACGCGGCAGCATGTGCATCTGCGCCCGGCTCTCGACCTGGAAGACGCCGACGGAATCCGCCGCACACAGCATGTCATAGGTCTCAACGTCCTCCGGCGGCACGCTGGCCAGATCATAGTGCGGCCCGCCATGCAGGGCGATCAGGTCAAAGCCCTTGCGGATACAGGTCAGCATGCCCAGCGCCAGCACATCCACCTTCATGATGCCGAGCGCGTCGATATCGTCCTTGTCCCATTCGATGAAAGTGCGGTCATCCATCGCCGCATTGCCGATGGGAACGGTCTCGATCAGCGGCCCCTGGGTCAGAACGAAACCACCCACATGCTGGGAAAGGTGACGCGGAAAACCGATCAGCTCGGTGGTCAACCGGATCGCCCGGCGGATCATCGGGTTGGCCGGATCCAGACCGGCTTCGGCAATGCGCTTGTCAGAGACCTCCCGGCCCCAACTGCCCCAGACCGTACCCGCCATCGCCGCGCCGACATCTTCCGACAGACCCAGCGCCTTGGTGACTTCACGCACCGCCGAACGCGGGCGGTAGGAGATGACGGTGGCGGTCAGGGCGGCCCGGTGGCGGCCATAGCGGCGATAGACATACTGGATCACTTCTTCCCGGCGCTCATGCTCGAAATCAACGTCGATATCGGGCGGCTCGCGGCGCTCCTTCGACATGAAGCGTTCAAACAGGAGGCTGGATTTATCCGGATCGACACTGGTAATGCCGAGGCAGAAACAGACCGCGGAATTGGCCGCCGACCCCCGGCCCTGACACAGAATGTCCTGGGCCCGCGCCCAGGCCACAATATCATTCACGGTCAGGAAATAGGTCGCGTAATCGAGCGCCTCGATCAGGGCGAGCTCCTTGTCTATGGCGGATTGCACGCGCTGCGGCACGCCCCCGGGATAGCGTTCCTTCGCCCCTTCACGCGTCAGATGCTCCAGATGTCTTTGCGCTGTCGTACCCGGCGGGACCGGCTCATCGGGATAATGATAGGCCAGCTCGTCCAGCGAAAACCGGCAGCGGTTGGTGATTTCCATGGTGCGATAAAGCGCGGCCTCATGGCCGGCAAAAAGCCGCGCCATTTCCGCCGGGTGTTTGATATAGCGCTCGGCATTGGCCTCCAGCCGGAAACCGGCGGTCTCGATGGTCACGCCTTCGCGGATACAGGTCAGCACGTCCTGCAAGGGCCGCCGGTGGGGGATGTGATAGAGGACGTCATTGGTCGCCACACCGGGCGTGGCGGTGCGCTCGCCCAGCGCCATCAGCCGGGCAATCTGTTCCCGGTTGCGGCCGCCATGCCGGAAACTCACCGCCAGATAACAGCGCCCGGGCCAGAGCCTTGAAAGCCCGCTCAGCCGGGCTTCAAATGCCTCATCCACGCGCCGTGGCGGCACGGCGATGAGAATTTGTCCTTCAGCGTGCGCCGCTACATCTTCCAGCGTGATATGGCACTCGCCCTTTTTTGTTGTCCCCATCTTGCCATGGGAGAGGAGGGTGGAGAGACGGCCATAGGCGGCCCGGTCTGTGGGATAGCAGATGAGGCTAAGTCCGCAGACGAGATCGAGCCGGCATCCCACCAGCAGTTTGAGGCCGTGCTCCTTTGCCGCCAGATGGGCGCGCACGACACCGGCCAGCGTATTGCGGTCACAAATCCCGATGGCCGACAGGCCCGAGGCGCGCGCCTGCAGGACCAGTTCTTCCGCATGGGAGGCCCCGCGCAGAAAGGAAAAATTGGTCGTCACCTGAAGCTCGGCATAGTCCGTCATGCAAACAGCGCGTGCACAAACCAGCGTGGCGGACCGCCCCGGCCATCCTGATACAGGCCTTCGCGGAAGACCCAGTAGCGGCGGCCCTCCTCATCCTCTATGCGGTAATAATCCCGCGCCCGGGCCTCGGCATTGAAAGTACGCCACCATTCCGGGGCAATGCGTTCCGGGCCATCGGCGCGCTTCACCCGCCTTGGCACGCGCCGCCAGATGAAACGGACGGGCGGACCATCGGGCACTTCCGCCAGCACATCGACCGCTTCGGGTCGCTCCAGAAGGCGGGCCGGGCGATCGCTGCGCGGAGCGAGGACGGCGTCATCCCAGTCTTCTTCCTGCCCTTCGAACACGGCGAGCGCTTCGGCACGGGCCGGATCATGGCTGGCAATGGCCCGCGGCATGCGGACACTTCCCTCCCCCAGCCGCGCTGTCAGCCGATCCGCCAGAGCAGCGAGCGCCACACGGTCGACCGGGCCGGGTGCCAGATCCGCCGAAAGGGGCCGGGCCTCGGTTTCCAGCGTGTCGGGCCGGGCGGCGGTCAGCGCCAGAAGGTCAATCCCGAAACCGGGATCAATCCTTTCAATCCGGTCCCGGAAGAGGCGGAGGATGTGGGCGGCATCACGCACCGGCCGGGCAGTCGACAGGGAGACAAAACTGGCCGAGCCGTTCGAACGGAACGCCGTCAGGGTGAAATCGCGCGCGCCACACCCATCCTGTTCAAGGTGGTCACACAGGGTTTCAGCGAGGCCTTCCAGTGCAGCGGTAATCCCTTCCCCGGAAATCAACGGTTCGACGAAAGAGCGCCGCGCCGCATAATCCGGCGGTGGACGCAAGGGCACCAGAGGTTCGGCATAAAGCCCCAGCGCCTGATCAAGCCGGAAGCGGACCGCATTGGCCGCCTCTTTCGAAGCAAAACGGCGCGCCAGAGCCGTACGGTCAACGGGATAAAGCTGGCCGATCCGGGTCAGCCCGAAACGGCGCAGGAGGCGCTCGGCATTTTCGGTCAGGCGCAGACCCGTCACCGGCAGGTCCTTCAAGGCCTCCTCAACCGGGTGATCACTGCGGCAGACATTGACCCGGCTCGCGCCATGGCGCGCGAGTGCCCAGGCGGCCCCCGGTGTCGGCCCGGCCCCAATCCGGCAGGACAGGCCGCCCTCGGCCATGCGTTCCCCAATGTCGTTGAGGAGCGCGCCCTCGCCGCCGAAAAAACGGGCGCAGCCGGTAATGTCCAGCCGCAGGGCGTCGATCCCGTCTACCGCCGACAGGGGCGTCCAGCGTGTCGCCCACAGGCCCAGCGCTTCCAGCGCTGCGGCATCGGCCCCGCGATCAACCGGTTCGGCCTGCACATCCGGAGCGCGGGATCTGGCATCGGCGAACCGCAGGCCCGGACCAATACCCAGGCGGGTGGCGGACGCATTCGCCGCCGCCACGCGCAGACCCGTCACGCCCTGCTCGGTCAGAATGAAAGGGAGCTCATCCGGCTTTTCGGAATGGCAGGATATCGGCTGGCCGCGCCGGGCGCGCCGCAGCCGGTCCATCGACCAGTCCGGAAACCAGACGCAGGCATAGCGTCTCATCATCAAACTCCAGATCAAATTGGCGGCCCGCCTGTCCGGGGGCGGTGCGGCAGCGTTCCAGCCGGGCGATCCAGCGGGGGGAGCCGGGCGCGCGGGCGTCGAACAGGTTGGGCGCAGACGGCGCGGGCGATATCCGCCAGCGGGCATGGGCAGCGGTCGCACCCTGACGATTGTGTGGCAAGAGCAGAAGCGCCGGAGTGCCGCTGGACTCGCTGGCAAGGATCAGGCGCCGTGTTGCGGTAAAACTGGCGCTTCTGGCTTCGGTGATGACGGTGGACACCGCACCGGACCTTATGCCTTCCTCGGTCGCCATCAGGGCCTCCATAGATGACGCGGCGTCGACAAACACAAAGCGCGACGGGTCGAGGCCGAAGGCCGCCGCGCCCAGCCCGGTAACCCGCCCCTGATCCATGATCAGGGCGCGCTCGCGGATCCACAGCCAGATACCGGGCCGGGCGGTTTTCAGCGCCGAAAGCGCAAATCCCGCCGCCGCGCCCGCATCGCCATAGGCGGTTTCAGCGATTTCATGCACGCCCACGCGCGCCAGCCCGAAGGGGAAGGCGGGAGATGCGGCCTCATCGCGCAGCCCGGATGCGGGCCGCACGAGGCTTTGAAGACCTCTCTTTCTGATCATTTGTTCTAGTTTTGTTCCATAACAAAGAAGAGTCAATGAGAGTCGTGAGTCGGCGGGTCTGAAGCTGTGACAGCGCGTCCCCGTGCAATTGGCGGCAAGGCGGGCTAAGAGACCGGCACGTTCAACCGAGCCGCCGGATCGCCGCCATGTTCGACAATATCCTGACCGATGATTATACGCCGCCGAAGACCTGCACGGTCGAGCGGGTGACGGCCGTCAAACACTGGACAGATACGCTGTTTTCCTTCCGGATCACGCGCCCGGCCGCCTTCCGCTTCCGGGCCGGCGAATTCATCATGATCGGCCTGATGATTGACGGAAAGCCGGTCCTGCGCGCCTATTCCATCTGCAGCCCGACCTGGGATGAAGAGCTGGAATTCTATTCCATCAAGGCGCCGGGCGGAAAGCTGACGACCGAACTCCAGCATATCGAGGTCGGCGATGGCGTCCTTCTGGGCAAGAAACCGACCGGCACGCTGGTTCATGATGCGCTGGTACCAGGTGATCATCTCTATCTGTTCTCGACCGGAACCGGCATTGCACCTTTTGCCAGCATCATCCGCGAGCCGGAAACCTATGAGAAATTCAAGGAAGTCATCCTGACCCATACCTGCCGGACGGGTGCCGAGCTGGAATACGGCAAGCAGCTGGTCGAGGATATCCGCAAGGATCCTCTGGTGGGCGAACTGGTGGGGGACCGCCTGATCCACTTCACCTCGACCACGCGGGATGAAACACAGGATCAGCGCGGCCGCATTACCGATCTCATCCATAATGGCGAGCTGGCCTCTGTCATCGGACGCCCCGCCCTGGATCCCGCCACTGACCGGGTGATGATTTGTGGCTCCGACGCCATGCTGCGCGACCTCAAGCAGATCATGCTGGACAAGGGATTTACCGAGGGCTCGAACGCGGCGCCGGCGCAGTTCGTGATCGAGAAAGCCTTCGCTGGAGAAGGCGTCTAGCCCGGCATGGCCAATCCGCCACTCCTGACCCTGCAAAATACCTCGCTGACCTTCGGGGTCACGCCGCTTCTGCGCGAGGCCAATCTGACTGTGGCAGAGGGCGACCGCATCTGTCTGGTCGGGCGCAATGGTTCGGGCAAATCAACCTTCCTGAAAATCGCAGCCGGTCTGGTCGAGGCCGATAGCGGAGACCGCTTCCTGCATCCGGGCGCGACCGTACGTTATCTGGAACAGGATCCGGACCTGAGCAGCTGGCCGACCGTGCTGGATTATGTCCGGGCCGGGCTGACACCAGGCGATGATGAACACCGGGCGCTTTACTATCTTAACTCGCTGGGTCTGACCGGCGACGAAACCACGGCTACCCTCTCGGGCGGCGAGCGTCGCCGGGCCGCCCTCGCCCGCGCCCTGGCCCCGGCCCCGGACCTCTTGCTTCTCGACGAACCGACCAACCATCTCGATCTGCCAGCAATTGAATGGCTGGAAGGCGAGCTGAAGTCCGGCAACTCCGCCTTCGTCCTGATCAGTCACGACCGGCGTTTCCTGTCCAATCTGTCGCGCAAGACCGTCTGGCTGGACCGGGGCGCAACACAGGAATTGAACAAGGGGTTTGCTGCCTTCGAGGACTGGCGCGACGACCTGCTCGAGAAAGAAGCCGCGGAACAACACAAGCTTTCCCGCGAGATTGCCCGCGAGGAACACTGGGTGCGATATGGCGTGACCGCCCGCCGCAAGCGCAATGTCCGCCGCATGCGCGAGCTCGGCGACCTCAAGGACAAGCGCCGCAATTACGAGAAAAGTGTCGGCCTCGCCAATATCGAGCAGACCGATGCCGGCAAGTCCGGAAAGCGAGTGGTCGAGGCGAAGGGGCTGAACAAAAGCTGGGGCGAGACGCCGATTGTCAGGGACTTCTCGATCCAGATTGATCGTGGCGAGCGCATTGGTCTGCTCGGCCCCAATGGCGCGGGGAAAACCACGCTGCTCAATCTGCTGATCGGCAAGATCGAACCCGATAGTGGCGAGATTCGGCTCGGCACCAATCTGGAAATCGCCACGCTGGACCAGCACCGCGCCGTGCTCGATCCGGAATGGTCGGTGAAAGACGCTCTCTCGCCCGGCGGCGACATGATCGAGGTCGGCGGCCAGACCAAACATGTCATGGCCTATATGAAGGACTTCCTGTTCCGCCCGGAACAGGCCCGGACGCCCGTTCGCACCCTCTCGGGCGGCGAGAAGGCCCGGCTCCTGCTGGCACGCTCGCTGGCGCGGCCCTCCAATCTGATGGTGCTGGATGAACCGACGAATGATCTCGATCTGGAGACACTGGATCTTCTGGAAGACTTCATCGCCAGTTATGACGGCACAGTGATCCTCATCACCCACGACCGGGATTTTCTTGACCGCATCGCCCAGCGCGTGGTCGCACCGGAAGGCAATGGCAAGTGGCAGATCTATGCCGGCGGCTATTCCGACATGATGGCTCAGCGCGGCGCGGATGTGGCGGCGCGCAAGGCGGCGAAGTCCACCTCTGCACCAAAATCCGGCACATCTTCCTCCGTTCCGAAAGCCGATAAGCGGAAAATGGCGAACAAGGACAAGTATGCGCTGGAGCGCCTGCCCGGCGAGATCGACAAACTGACCAACGCAATCGCAAAGCTGGAAGCCGAACTCGCCGCGCCGGACCTGTTCACCAAGAATCCGGACCGGTTTGCCGCTGCCTCGAAACAACTGGCGGCCGCGCAGGACGAGCTGGACGCCAAGGAAAACCAGTGGCTGGAGCTGGAAGCCCTGCGGGAAGAAATCGAAGCCGAAAACGGATAAGAGGAAATGGGGCGACTGACGGGGCTTGAACCCGCGACCGCTCGGATCACAACCGAGTGCTCTACCAGCTGAGCTACAGCCGCCACAAACCAAGGACGCGGGTTATAGAAGGCCTGTATGCCGCGTCAAGCATGCCAAGGAGTGGACAGACAGGCCCTTCCGAGGCTATCGCCGCCTTCATATGTATTACATGGGTAAGTGACGTCAAAAATGCAAAAGCGAAAAATTCTGAAACCCAAACCGATAAGCGGCTTTCCGGAATACACGCCCGAAATACGCCGGGCGGAGCTGCGCTGGATTGATACCATCCGCGAGACGTTCGAGCGCTATGGCTATGTGAATATCGAAACGCCGTCTGTAGAGGAGGTCGAGACCCTGGCTGCCAAGGGCGGGGACGTCGACAAGGAAATCTACGGGCTGCAACGCTTGAACGCGGAGGGAGAGGATAAGGGCGCGCGCCTCGCTCTGCACTTTGACCTGACCGTGCCAACGGCCCGCTATGTGGCCCAGCATTTCAATAAACTGACCTTCCCGTTCAAACGCTACCAGATCCAGCGGGTCTGGCGCGGCGAGCGCCCGCAAGAGGGGCGTTTCCGCGAATTCCTGCAATGCGATGTCGATGTCATCGATCAGGACGAGATTTCGCACGATTTCGACGCAGAGATTCCGCTGATCGCCCTGCACGCGCTGAACGCTGTGGGCGCCGGCCCTGTCCGCTTCATGCTGAACAACCGGAAAATCCTCGTCGGCTTCTATGAAGGGCTGGGCATTGAAAATGCCGGAGACGTCATCCGCGTCGTCGACAAGATCGACAAACTGCCGGCGGGCGAGATCGAACGCACCCTCGTAGAGGAGCTGGGCCTTCCAGCCGAAACCGCCAAAGCCTGTCTGGCTCTGGCGCAAATCCGCTCGACCGATAACGGTTTTGCCAAGGAGGCCCGCAAGCTAGGCGTCGAGAACGAGCTGTTTGAAGAAGGTCTGGCCGAACTCACGACGGTCATGGACCGATTAAATGCAGCGGATACCGGCGAGAGCGTGGTGGAAGCCAATCTCGCGATTGCACGCGGGCTCGATTACTATACCGGCGTTGTCTATGAAGTGCAGCTGATTGATTATCCCGAATATTCCACGATCTGCGCCGGGGGCCGCTATGCGGATCTGGTCGGCGCCTATATCAATCGCGACCTGCCGGGCGTGGGTATCTCCATCGGCCTGACGCGTCTTTTCGCCAAGCTAGTGAAAGAAGGCGTCATCACCGGCGAACGCGCCTCCCCGACAGATGTTCTGATCGCCCGGCCAGAACAAAGCGATGCCATCAAGTTAGACCAATTGGCCAATATGATGCGCCAACGCGGAATTAATGTTGAAGTTTTTCACCGTGAGGCAAGCTTAGATAAACAACGAAAATACGCCCTTAAAAAACGTATTCGTTACCTCTGGCTTCAATTTGGTCACGCAACTGCTGGTGAACACGAGGTTGAGGATATTGATGCTCGACTCGCACCTCAATTGGCTGACCCGGCGAGCTGGCTGCCCGCGCGGCTCAAGGGCTGATGAAACGCCTCGCCATCATCGGCCCCGGCAAGGTCGGGCGGACGCTGGCGAGACTGTTTTACGCGGCGCAGGTCTTCGAGATCGGCGCCGTCATTACGCGACGCGACGAGACCGCGCAGGGCGCCGCCGCCTTTATCGGTGCAGGCCAGGCGAATGGCGATCCGGCAGACGCCGATATCATTCTGGTCCCGGTTCCTGACCCGGAGCTTGAAAGCGCGCTGGCGCGTCTTGCCCTGTGTGATCTCAAGCCCGGGACGATCATCGCCCATACCTCCGGTGCGCGCGGGCTTGAGGCTTTTTCATCTCTGGCGGGTCTGCCGGTCCGTTGTGTCTGCGCCCATCCGGTCAAGGCGTTCGCTGACCCGGACCGGTCGGTGGCGACATTTGCCGGAACAATGGTGACGCTGGACGGCGAGGCGTCTGCGCGGACCGAACTCGCCGCTGCCTTCCAGGCGATCGGCGCGCAAACGCTGTCTTTGCCCGAAGATGTCGACCGGACGCTCTATCACACGGCGATTGTTTTCATGGCCAACCATCTGCCGACACTCATCCATGCCGGGCTGGAGACATTTGTGCACGCCCGGATTTCCCGCGCGGATGGCCTCGCCATCACCGGTCCGATTCTGCGTGACACGCTGGAGGCCGTGCTGGAGCGCGGCCCGGCGGCAGCCCTGACCGGGCCTGTCGCGCGCGGCGATGCAGAGACGGTGTCGCGGCATCTGGAAAAACTGGCGGCCGCGGACGCGGACCTTGCCGCGCTCTATGCCGCGCTCGCCCGCGCGACGGCAGACCTGTCAGCCGAGAAAGGCGAAGCGTCGGTTGAAGGGCTGCTGGCGATACAGGAAATGACGAGGGCGTCTGGCTCATAACATTCCCGCGGTCCCCGGACTTGATCCGGGGATCCATCCAGTTCTTTAGAGATGGACCCTCGGCTTCCCCGATCAGGGTAGAGGACAGGCGAGCCCGAGGGACCCGGTTTTTGTGTTGGGTGTTTGTGCGTGCTTCGGCCTCCCCTGTTTACAGGGGAGGCGTCTGCGTGACCGGACGAGGTGTTAACCGGCCTTCTGCACCGACACCTTCACGACGTGGCCCGTCAGCTTGGCTTCGGTGAAAAAGGGTTGATTTCCCCCAGCCCCCCCTGTGCCCGGCGACATCTGAAACCCCATAAAGCCATCGGGTAGTTGTGGCGGCGTGGCCGGATTTGCGTGAATTCTCGGTAACAATTCGACCGCCAGCGTTTCCGACTTGATCATCTCGCCATGCGTGGTAATGGCGGCGGCAAGCACCTCATCGCCCTCGACGCCCAGAACAATCCGGTCGGAGACATCGAGATCGGCTTCCTTGCGTGCGGTTTGGACCGCACGGATGAGGTCGCGGGCGAGGCCTTCGCTTTCCTGATCAGCATCGACTGACACATCGAGCACGGCCGCGCCAATCTTGTCGAAGGGTTCGGCGGCGGTGCCTTCGGCGCTTTCAAGGCGCATTTCGAAATCGCCTTCGCCCAGCGTCTCGCCGGCGACGACAGCGGTGCCGTCATCATTGAGCGTAAACTCACCCTGACGCGAGGCCATCATGACGTCTTTCATTTTCGCGCCAAGGCGGCGGCCGATGACCGGATTTACTTTCATCTGAAGCTCGCCGTAGTTTGCGAGGTCCTCGGCAAAAATCACGTCGCGGACATTTACCTCATCGGCAATCAGGCCGGCATAGGGCTGAAGGCTCATGGCTTCCGGGTGCGCCACCACCAGCGATTTGAGCGGCAGGCGGACGCGCAGACGGAAGCGTTCGCGCACGGCCAGGGTGGCTGAACAGGCTTCGCGCACGCGATCCATCGCCGCGACCATGTCATGGTCTTGCGGGAAGAGGTCGGCGGTCGGCCATTCCGTCAGGTGAACGGAGCGCTCGCCTGTTAGGCTCTTGTAGAGCTTCTCGGCGACGATCGGCATCAACGGCGCGACGATTTGCGAAACCCGCACCAGCACGGTGTAAAGCGTATCAAACGCTGCGGCCTGAGCCTGCGCATCCTCGCTGCCCCAGAAACGGGCGCGGGAGCGGCGGATATACCAGTTTGTCAGCGCATCCATGAAAGCCTTGGTTTCGCGGCAAGCGCCCGGCACGTCATAGGCATCGAGACGCTCGGCCACGACCGCGGCCAGCTCGCCCGTCTTGGTGAGGATGTATTTGTCCAGCGCATCGTCGGCTTTGGTGACGAGCTGCGGGGTGCGTGTCTCCAGATTCGCATAGAGCGAGAAGAAGGCATAGGCGTTCAAGAGCGGCGAGATCGCCTCGCGCTGAACGGCGGCGACTTCGCGGCCTTCCTTCGGCACCAGAAGATCGCCACCGGTCAGAACCGGTGAAGAGATCAGGAACCAGCGCATCACATCCGAGCCGTAATCGTCGAAGAATTCGAGCGGGTCGGGATAATTGCGCAGGCGTTTGGACAGTTTCTGACGGTTTTCGTCCAGAACAACGCCGTGGCAGATGGCCGATTTGAAGGGCGGGCTATCGAACAGCATCGTGCCCAGCACCATCAGCGTGTAGAACCAGCCGCGCGTCTGGGCGACATATTCCACAATGAAATCCGCCGGGAAATTGGTCTCGAACCAGTCCTTGTTCTCGAACGGATAATGCACGGCGGCATACGGCATCGAGCCGGATTCAAACCAGCAATCGAAGACATCCTCGACGCGGCGCATCATGGATTTGCCGGACGGGTCATCCGGATTCGGACGGACCAGATCATCGACATAGGGCCGGTGAAGGTCGGTCACTTCGGTGCCGAAATCGGCCTGCAATTCCGCGATCGAGCCATAGACATCGACCCTCGGATAATTCGGATTGTCCGACACCCAGACCGGGATCGGCGTGCCCCAGAAACGCGAACGGGAGATATTCCAGTCCTGCGCATTGGCGAGCCAGTTGCCGAACAGGCCGTCCTTCACATGTGACGGTGTCCAGTCGATCTGCTGGTTCAGTTCGACCATGCGCTCGCGGAATTTCGAGACTTCCAGATACCAGGACTCGACGGCCTTGTAGATGAGCGGTTCGTCCGTGCGCCAGCAATGCGGATAATTGTGATCGATCGTGTCATGGCGGATGAGCTTGCCCTCATCCTTCAGGCGCTGGGTGATCGGCTTGTTGGCATCAAACACCAGCATGCCTTCATAATCTGGGATGGCGCTCGTGTATTTGCCGGTATGATCGACCGGCACGACGACGCCGATGCCGGCCTCCTTGCAGGCGCGCAAATCGTCTTCGCCAAAACCCGGTGCCATGTGCACGATCGCCGTGCCGTCCTCATCGACGACGAAATCGCCCGACAGCACCTGGAAGGCGTTTTCCTGGGTGATGAAATAATCAAAGGGCGGCGTATAATGCAGGCCTTTCAGCTCAGTGCCTTTGACCTCGCCCAGCTTTTCATAGCCTTCCAGCTCTTTCTTGTATTTCTCCAGACCATTGGCCGACAGGACAAGCTTGTCGGTGCCATTGCCCATCACCGCATAGGTGATGTCCTCGCCAACCGCGATAGCGAGGTTGGACGGCAGGGTCCAAGGTGTCGTCGTCCAGATCAGGACGCGCGCGTCTGCAAGCAGGCCGGTGCCATCAGTCAGCGGGAAGGCGGCCGTGACCGCCGGGTCGGTGCGCATGCGATAGGAATTGTCCAGCCGGGTTTCGAAGTTCGACAGCGGTGATTCCACCGCCCAGCTATAGGGAACGACGCGATAATCCTTGTAGACCAGACCCTTGTCGTAAAGCTGCTTGAACGCCCAGATGCAGCTCTCCATGAAGGAGACGTCCAGCGTCTTGTAGTCATTCTCCATGTCGACCCAGCGCGCGGACCGGCGGATATATTCCTCCCAGTCCTCGGTATAGCGCAGGACCGCCGTGCGGCAGGCATCGTTGAACTTGTCGATACCGAGATCGAGCACCGCCTTGCGGCCGGAGACGCCGATTTCCTTTTCAGCGGCCAGTTCGGCCGGCAGACCATGGGTATCCCAGCCAAAGCGACGCTCGACGCGCTTGCCCTTCATCGTCTGATAGCGCGGGATCACATCCTTCACGAAACCGGTGAGCAAATGGCCATAGTGCGGCAGACCGTTGGCGAAGGGCGGTCCGTCATAAAAGACAAACTGGTCATGTTCGGGCCGCTCGGACACCGACGCTTCGAATGTCCTGTCCTGATCCCAGAATCCCAGAATTTCCGTATCGATCGCCGGCAGGGACAGGGGCGATGGAAGCGAGGGAAATTTCTGTGTCATTGTGAATACCGTTGGGTAAGGGCTGAAGCGGGCTTGATTCCACTCTTTGCAGACGAGAACAAGCCGCGCTGCTGTACAGCGCGGCTTGCCGATTTAGAAAGTTTTGGCAGCGAATACTAGTCGCGGGCCTCTTCCTGACGGGCAATGGCATCAAACAGACGAACGCCCCATCCAACGCCGCCCTCGGGTGTGGTCGGTGTCGAGGAAAATGCCCAGCCGACACTTGCCATGTCGATATGGGCCCATCGTGTTGTTTCATCCACGAATGTTCCGATGACCTGTGCGCCGATACCGGCCCCGGCGCCATCGCCGCCTGTATTGCGGATATCCGCGACCGGCGACCGGATATCCTCGGCATAGGAGGGATGCAACGGCAAGCGCCAGAGCCCCTCACCCACGGATTCACCTGCCTCAAGGACTTGCTGCGCCACATCATCATGGCGCGAGAACAGGCCGGCATATTCCTGACCCAGCGCCACCCGCACGGAGCCGGTCAGTGTGGCGATGTCAATCATCAGGGACGGACTGTACTGATCCTGGGTGTAGCGAACCGCGTCCGCAAGGATCAGACGGCCTTCAGCATCGGTGGAGAATATCTCGATGGTCTGGCCCGAGATGGTTGTGACGATATCGCCGGGCCGCTGGGCCGTGCCCGAGGGCATGTTTTCGACCAGCGGCGCGACGGCGATGGCGTTGACGCCAGCATCGCGGCGCGCCAATGCGAGCACGGCGGCCACCGAGGCTGACGCTCCGGCGAGATCGTATTTCATACGCCACATGCCGTCATTGCCCTTTATCGAGATGCCGCCCGTATCGAATGTGACGCCCTTGCCGACAAAAGCGATCGGCGCAGTGCCGCTTTCACCTCCGGTATATTCGACGATCAACAGACGGGGTGGCCGTGCAGATCCTTGCCCAACGCCGAGAATGGCGCCCATTCCCAGCGCCTCCATCGCGGCAACATCGAGCACGCGGATGTTGACATTGCGCTCGCCGGCAAAGGCTGCTCGAGTGCGTTCGACGAATACTTCCGGATAGACTTCATTTCCCGGTGCGTTGATCATGTCCCGGGCGAAGGCGGTCGCCTCGATAATTGGCGCATGACTGGCGTCGAAGGCCGCCCTCATGCCGTCAGGGTCGGCGACATGAAAATTCAATACCGGCTCATAGTCCGGGGCATCCGACAGATAGCGGTCGAACCGGTATCCGCCGAGCCCCGCCCCGAGTGCGATGCTGAGGGCCACCGGTTCGCCCATTGTATTCGGCCAGAGCACTGACAGGGCGGTTTCCTCGCTGCGAGAGAGATTGATGAGTTCTCCGCCGAGGGTCTCGGCGGCGGCCCGGTCGAGACCGTTCGTGCCAACAGCAATAATCCGGTCGAACGGGCCGACCGCATAGAGCGTTGTCATGGTCCCGGCTTCGCCGTTAAAATCCGCGGCCGAAAGGGCCCGAGACATGTAGGCGGCATCATCCGGCGTTAGTGCCGATTCCGGAATGTCCAAATCACTGCCAACCGGAATCACGAGGATTCCGGCCTCGGGCAAATCGGCGGACTGAAATACAATATCCGCAGCCTGACTGGCGGCGCCGAGCGAAAGAGATGCGGCAAAACCCGCGATCAAGCGAACAAGCATGTGAACCTCCCCAAAGTCTTTGTTGTGAAGGAAGTTAGGAGCAGCCTAAAGTCCGGCAAGTGACAAATCCGAAAGAAAGCAGGCAGAGGCCATGAATTTCGAGACCATTCCACCACGCTTTGGCCTGAAAATCCGTACCGCTCTCGGTCGCCGCATGGCGCGCCGGGCCTCGCAGGGGTTGAGCCCGGAGGTCGACATGGAGGTGGGCCGCAAGATCATGGCTTCTGCCGGGAAGCGTATTCCGATGGACAGGTCCGTGGTCTATGCCGATGTCCAACTGGCCGGTCTGCGCACACTTGTCTTCGGGCCCAAAGCGCCGCGAGACGGACAGCTGCTCTATCTGCATGGCGGCGGCTATTGCCGGGGGTCCGCCTTCAGCCACCGCCCCTTCATCTCGCGGCTGGCCGCGGCGTTGAACATGAAAACCCGCGCCCCGGATTACCGTCTCGCCCCCGAACATCCCTGCCCCGCGGCGGTCGATGATTGCCTCGCCGCCTATCGCGACATGCGCAAGGGCATGGACGGCCCGGTCGTTGTGGCGGGAGATTCGGCGGGCGGCGGGCTCGCCCTGGCCCTGACACAGCGCCTGAAGGCATTGGGCGAGGCTCTGCCGGATGCGCTCATTCTCTATTCGCCCTGGTGTGATCTGACCGTCAGCGGCGCGAATGCCTTTACCAATAATGCCGTCGATCCGCTGTTGCAGGCGGAATGGCTGCAGGAAGCGGCACCGCTTTATGGCGGCGATATGGATTTGGCAGACCCGCGCGTCTCACCGCTGTTTGGCGATTTTGACGGCTTCCCTCCGACCCTGATCCAGACCGGGTCGGATGAAGTCCTGCTGGATGACACAACACGGCTGTTTGACCGCCTCGATGCCGCGAATGTTGACGTCGCCTGCGAGGTATGGTCCGGGCTGTGGCATGTCTTCCCGATTTTCCAGCCGCTGGTGCCGGAAGGCCGGACGGCCAATCGCCGGGCCCGCAAATGGCTGGATGGGGTTTTGGCAAGCGCGACTTAATTGTTCACCCGAGCGGCTTTCGCTTGACCCCACCCGTCATCCTGATCAGGGTGATGGAGGGGGATCAAATCATGTCAAGAATGCTTGGGCTTACGAGCGCATTTGCCGCGGCCTTTCTGGTCGCATGCAGTGGCGGCACAGACGACACCCGCACACTCCATCGCGGTAATGACGGCGAACCGCTGACGCTGGACCCGCAAAAGACGGTTCTGAATATCGAATTTGCGATCATCATGGACATGTTTTCCGGTCTCTATGTCGCGGATGAAATTGGCGACACCATACCCGGACTGGTGACGCACGCCGAGACTTCGGACGACGGGCTGACCTGGCGATTTACGCTGCGCGAAAGCCGGTGGTCAGACGGGGCTCCGGTGACGGCCCATGATGTAGCTGCCGGAATGCAGCGGGCGGCGGCGCCAGCGACACTCAATGAAAACAGCTCCAAATACTTTGTTTTCGAGAACGGTACGGAGGTCATTTCCGGTTCTCTGCCGCCGGAAGCGCTCGGTGTTGAAGCGCTGGATGATCAGACTCTGGAAATACGACTGGCCTATCCGATGCCACATCTGGAGGATTTTCTTGTCAATAACAGTTACCCGCTGCCCCGCCATGTTTACAACATTCATGGCGATGCCTGGATTCAACCCGAAAATATCGTCACGAATGGACCCTATATTCTGTCGCAGTGGCGAACGAACAATTTCATCGAATTGACAGCTAATCCGGAATTCTTCGAGGCCAACCAGGTCTGTTTTGATACCGTCTATTATTATCCTGTGTCCGACCGCGTCACTGGCGAACGCATGGTCCGGACACGGGAGCTCGACCTTCATACCGACATCGAGGGGTCGAACATCACCATGCTGCGTCAGCAGCACGGCGATCTGGTTCGCGAATCCGCCAGCTATACGGCCGAGGACATTCTTTTCAACACGGCAGCTGGCCCGTTTACGGATGTACGCGTGCGGCAGGCCTTTTCGATGGCGATTGACCGGCGCTTTATCGCCAATGAAGTGCTGAATGGTGCCTCCAATCCGAGTTTCCGGATGATTTCGGAAGCGGTGCCGAATGCGGCGCCGGGCTTGCGATTGTCCTATGCCGACGATGACATGGAAACGCGGCGGGAACGTGCCAGAACGCTGCTGATCGAGGCCGGATACGGGCCCGAAAACCCGCTGGACGTGGTCTATCAGCACACGCCGTCCCAACAGCGGATCGCGCCCGTGCTTCAGCAGGACTGGGCCTTGATCGCGCCATGGGTCTCTGTCGATATCAGTGTGGGCGATGCGCAATTTCACTATGCCGCCATGCGGGCCGGTGACTTCACCTTCGGCAATAATGGCTGGACGCCGGAATATGGCGATCCCTATGCCTCGCTTCTGATGTGGGAGGGCCGGGCCGGAGAGATCAATTACAGCCGCTGGACGCATCCGGACTATGACGCCCTGATCGAGGCCGGGCTGTCCACAGGCGACGCCGCCGAAAGGCAACGCCTGTTTGGCGCAGCAGAAGAAATCCTCCTGGAAGAAGTGCCGCATGCGCCTTTGACCGTGCCCGTCAATTTTGACCTGGTGCGACCGGATATTACCGGCTGGAACGCTAATCCGGGGCGTCAGAACCGTTCCCGCTGGCTGTGCCGAGAGGGATTGGAACCCATTGGCCAAACAGCCGATTGGCGTTGATGCTCCGGCGCTATTCCAGCTCCATCTTCACCGGCAGATGCTTGATGCCGCCGACAAAGTGCGAATGATTGAATTCCGGCTCGCCGGTCAGCTCTATGGATTTTACGCGGCCTGCCAGCTGTTTGAGGAAGGCGGCATTTTCCTGCCGGGCCAGATGCATGCCGAGACAGATATGCGCGCCATGCCCGAATGAAGCGTGGCGGGTCGACATGTCCCGATGCGGATTAAACGTGTCCGGATCATCAAAAACGGCTTCATCACGGCTGCCGGACGGGAACCACAGCATCAGCGTATCGCCTTTATAGAATTGCTTGTCGCCGATCCTGATGTCTTCGGTTGCCGTTCGCAGGAAGTGACGCACCGGCGAAGCGAGACGAATGGACTCCTCCACAATCTTTTTCGACATCTCATCCGGATTGGCCTTCAGCTCGGCCAGCACGTCCGGGTTCTGCGCCAGATGCCAGATGGCTTCGGAAAGCGAGAAGCTCGTCGTATCATGCCCGGCTGTGGCGGTGATGATGTAATAGCCCAGCTGTTCAGCCTCGCCGATGGGTTCGCCATCGATTTCCGCATTGGCAATGACGCTGGCCAGATCGTCGCGGGGGCTGGCCTTGCGGTCCGCGGTGAGCGCCGTGAAATAGGCGTGAAACTCCAGGAAGGTGTTGATGATTCCGGCCGTCACCTCCTCCTGTGTTTTTCCGTCAGCCGAGACGTCAGGGTCTTCAGGCGAAAACAATTCCTGCGTCAGTTTCAGCATTTTCGGATAATCTTCTGACGGGATACCCATCGCCGCCATGATGACCCGCAAGGGGTATTCGAGTGCAATATCCTGAGCAAAATCGCAGACGCCCCCCGCAGCGGCCAGACGTTCCAGCGCGGTTTCCGCCGAGGCATCCATCGCGCCCTGCAGGCGGGCGAGATTCTTCGGCATGAACCAGCCTTGCGTAAGCATGCGCAAGGGCGGGTGTTCCGGCTTGTCGATGGAAACGAGGCTCTTGATGATGTGCACCGTGCCGCCGGTGAATTCCCTGAGCTTTTCCTCCCGCTCGGTCGGCATCAGCACCATGCGCGGCGCGACAATGAAGCTGTCGGAATGCTTCTCCACCTCGAAAATATCGGCATGGCGGGTGATGTGCCAGAGATCGACATAGCCCTCTTTCCGATTGAAGTAATATGGATCATTGGCGCGCAGATCCGCCAGAATATCGAGATTGGCGGCCCGGTCCCCCCATGACTTTGCCTGATATAACGGATCGATCTTGCCCAATTTTCACTCCCCCTGACGGCCTTTGCGACACCAGGAACAGTAAAGTAAACGCTGTTCATTTCCAGCCGGGCGACTGTCACTGACCGTGGTTGTGGCCGTCTGAATTGAAAGTGAACGCAAGCCTCACATCCCGGTCAGGCAGGAATAGGCATGTTGGCCATCGACTTGATCACGCCAACACGAAAGGAGCCTGTCATGTCACGCATTACAACGAAACTTCTGGTCTCCGCCGCTGCACTGGCCGCGATCACGGCCGGAACTGCCTCGGCCGCCAATTGCGCACTTGATGTGCGTCACTCTGGCGATGGCAGCGGATTTCTGACCGCCAGCGCTGCTGCAGACCGTCCCGGCCATTGGGAAATGACGGCCTATCAGATCACGCCGACGGGTTATCTCGACATGTCGCAATCCGGCCAGGTCCGCCCCAGCCGCTATATGTCTACCCTGTCGCGGAATTATCTGACGACGATGTATCGCGGTCCTGCGCGTTATGGACCGGAAGCCCCTCATGGCGTCCGCCCGCAGGATGAGCGTCTGAATGAAGGCGCCTATGGTGTCGATGTATCGGTCGCCGCAGAATTGCGGGTTTATGACAATGCCGGCCGCCTAGTCTGTCAGGATGGCATCAATCAGCAGGCCATGCCAGCGACACCGCAGCGCGGCCGGGCCTATCTGCCGCTCAATACACAGCGGCTGAACTTTTCGCGCTTCAACTACTAGCCCTCTCTCTCCTGAGGCACTCACGCCCGGCCACCGCGCCGGGCGTTTTCTTTTGTGGATCAACCCGGTAGCTGAATTGATCATGAATACGGCGCTCAGGATCGCCTCATACCGGTTCCTCTAGACAGGAGACATAGCCGGTCAAGCAATTCCGCACCGGCCCGTTTGACAGGAGACTTGAAATGAAACTTCGCACCTTGATCGCAGGCGCATTTGTCGCCGCTTCCGTTGTCAGCATGGCCGGCGCTGCTGATGCACAATCGCGCCGTAACGAGGTTCGCGTGAACCAGTATGGCGTTCAGAATGAAGTGGCCGGCCGTCAGTACGGCTCGCGCAACAGCGCCTCGCTTCGCCAGGACGGCTATCGCCAGCACATCCTGATCATGCAGGACGGCAGCCATAACGGCACGACCGTCGCCCAGCAAGGCAGCTATAATGACGCCTATGTCGATCAGTATGGCCGCCGCAACGATGCCGTCATTGGCCAGCAGGGCTACAATAACGGGGCCACTGCGGTTCAAACCGGGAATAACAATCTGTCCGGCATCTATCAGATGGGCTCGAACAATTCGGCCGTAACGGATCAGGCCGGCAACAATAATGCCGGTGCCATCATCCAGGTCGGCAATGGTAATAGTGGCGCGCTGCGTCAACGCGGCAGCGGTAATGTCACCCTGATCATCCAGGGCGATCACTAAGCCGACGACCCACTCCGAGCATTGCGCCCGCCCTCACCGGCGGGCGCTTTTGCTTTTGCGAGGCTCTCGCAAATGATTACGGAAGTTTCATGCGCCGGGGAATGGACACCGGACCTCACCGGGTTAGGTTCAAATACAAGTTTTTTCGGGGATCATCATGTTTCGTACCATTTCGCTTCTCGCGGTTCTGCCGCTTACACTTGCCGCCTGCACCACGATGACGGCTGAAGAACAGGCCGTCGTGCAAGAACAACGGGCGGAGGAAACCCGGACCGCCGAAGAGGGCGGACTGCGGTGCCGCACCATTCGCCAGACGGGATCCCGCCTCGGAAACCGCGTTTGCCGGACCGACGAGGAATGGGAACAAATGGAACGTGACGCCCAGGAAGGCCATGATGCTCTGGATCGCGGCAATGCGGCCGGTGCCGGACCGGACCGTGGTTTCGGCGGCTAGATCAGCCCGCATAAATGTTTGCATAAATGTTTGAAAGCCGCCGGTTATCCCGGCGGCTTTTTCATACCCGGATCGTGAGACCATCGCGCGCCATGGCGTCGCCAGAGATCAGGCCGTTATAGATTTCCAGACAAGCGTTCGCGCCGCTGAATTCGCGAAACTGAAGCCAGGCCCGGGCCGATCGGGCGAAGGCCATCCAGTCTTCGCCATAGGCGGCCATAAAGCCGCCAGACCCCAACGCCTCTCGCGCTTTTTCGAGATGGTCTGGCGCGAAAAAGAAATCCGGCTTTGGCCCGGGTAGATTCCTTGCCGGGGCACTTTGCTCCCAATGGGCCCCGCCCACGCGGATATTCGCCTTCAGCTGGTCGGCGAAGCGCGTGTGAAAATCGCGGTTCACCGATGCGTCTCCGGCGAAATCCACCATCACGGATGGCCGTGACGCCGGCATACGATCAATATCGGAATAGAGATGCACTTCATCATACAGGTTCAAACCGTCGACAAAATCGCGTGAACCGGCGGAGGTCAGCGCGCAAATCTTCACGCCGGCAACGGGAGAATCGCGCAGGCAACTCGCCATGCCGATCGCCGTTTTGCTGGACGCGCTGGTCAGATAAACGCGGCTGGCCCCGACGGCCTTTTCCTCCCGCAGATAGCGGGCCAGCAGCCAACCTGTCAGATAAAGCGGCTGGAGCACCATCTGTTCCGCTTCCATTTCCCGGTCATAGCTGGCATCGCCGCTGCACCGGACATAGCGATTATAGGCGGGCGGCAGATGCGCCCGGTGATCGCTGGCATCGACAAAACCGGCGCGTGAGACCTTTGCCGGCGAAACAATCAATTCCGAAGCTGCCGGGAAATATCCATAGATGCGCTCCCCGACCGGCAGGTCTGGACACCGGCTTTCGGACACTTCGGCAAATCCCCAGACCGGCAAACGGCCCTTCCCCTCGCCCGCCGCCGGAAAAAAGTCCCAATACCGCATGGCGTCACCGAATGCCGCATAGGTAATATTGTTCGCGGTCAGGGCAAAAACGTCGATGCCGAGCCGCGCCTCACCATCGGTCAGCTCCCGCGGGGGTACGTCCACCAGACCCGCGACCGGTATCGCCGCCTTCTCGATTTCCATTGCCCAGTTTTTCATCAGCGTCTCTCCCGGTCATTTCAGGCCGAAGCTAAGCCCATCAATCGGTTTGGCAAGCCTGCCGCGCCCGCACGGGCAATGTGTCTGTCCAGGCGACGACACCCTATCGCGTTTCGGATAGGAGTATGCTAGACGCGCCCGGCGCGGAAAAGCTTCGGTATGGGGTGACGCTTGATAAGCGCACTTTGATAACACACCGGAGCCTTGATCCAGAGCGGATCAAAGCCTTGCGCCCATTTGGAAAAATACCCGTCATGACCATGAATTCCCGTATCGCGCCGGCATTGGCGCGCGCTCTTGAAGGCAAGGGCTATACCAAAATGACCGAAGTCCAGGAGGCCGTCCTCACCGACGAGGCCGCTGGCGCCGACCTTCTTGTTTCCGCCCAGACCGGCTCCGGAAAAACCGTGGCGTTCGGCCTTGCCATTGCGCCGACCCTGCTTGGCGACGACGACCGGTTTGACCATGCCGCCGCCCCACTGGCCCTCGTGGTCGCGCCGACGCGCGAACTGGCACTTCAGGTTCAGCGTGAATTGCTCTGGCTCTATGGCGAAGCCGGTGCGCGCATCGTGTCCTGCGTGGGCGGGATGGATGCCCGCTCGGAACGCAAGGCGCTGGAACGCGGTTGCCACATTGTCGTTGGCACACCCGGCCGCTTGCGCGATCACATCGAACGCAAATCCCTGGACATGTCGTCCTTGCGCGCCGTGGTGCTCGACGAAGCCGATGAGATGCTCGATTTCGGCTTCCGCGAAGATCTGGAATTCATCCTCGAAGGCGCGCCGGACGACCGTCGCACTCTGCTCTTTTCCGCGACCGTGCCGAAATCCATCGCCGATATTGCGCGGCGCTATCAGACCAATGCCGTCCGGCTGTCGACGGTCAGCGAGCGCCAGCAGCACGCCGATATCGAATACCGCGCGCTGAGCGTGGCTCCGGCGGATCGCGAGAATGCCCTGATCAATGTGCTGCGCTTTTATGAAGCCGAACGCGCCATCGTTTTCTGCGCCACCCGCGAAGGTGTGAACCGCCTGTCTGCCCGACTTGGCAATCGCGGTTTTGCCGCCGTTGCGCTGTCCGGTGAGCTGTCCCAGAAAGAGCGCACCCATGCCCTGCAAGCCCTGCGCGATGGCCGCGCCCGGGTCTGCATTGCAACGGATGTCGCGGCGCGTGGTCTGGACCTGCCGGGGCTGGAGCTGGTGGTCCATTCCGATTTGCCAACCAATAGCGATGTATTGAAACACCGCTCCGGCCGGACAGGGCGGGCGGGCCAGCAAGGTGTCTGCGTCATGATTGTTCCGCAAAACCAGCGCGGCCGCATGAACCGCCTTCTGCGCGGCGCCCATATCGAAGCGGAATGGGGCGAAGCGCCCAGCCTGAACGATATCAAGGCAAAGGATCGCGAGCGGTTGCTGAACGATCCGAGCCTGCATCAGGATTATGATGAAGAGGCGCTGAGCGAGGCACGCGAATTGCTGGCCCTGCACAGCCCCGAGAAAATCGCGGCCGCTTTCCTCCACCGGATGCAATCCTCGACGCCGTCGGCCGAAGACCTGATGGTGATGCCTGCCGCCGGCGAACGCACCAAGACCGCCCGCCGCGAGCCCTTTGTGGGCGGTGCCTGGTTCAAACTGACGGCCGGACGCAATCAGCGCGCCGAACCGCGCTGGCTCCTGCCGATGATTTGCCGCATGGGCGATGTCACCCGCAACGAGGTCGGCGCCATCGAGATTGGCGATACTGAAACCCTGTTTGAAATTGCCGCCGATCATGCCGAGCGTTTCGCCGCGCATGTCAAAGCCTCCGGCGGGGCAGAAGGCTCGATCTACATTCATCCCGCCAATGCGCCGACCAACAAGCCGCAAAACCGGGTCCGCGAAGAACGCCCGAAGCGGAAATTCGAGCCCCGGACCGAGGCGCGACCCGAGGCAATGGACCGCCCGGCTCGCCCGGCAAAGCGGGCAGATGATGTCGAGCGCCCCGCCCGTCCGGCGGAACGGCCTGAACCCGTGGCGCGTCCCGCTCGCGCAGTTCGGCCGGAACGTACGGAACGCCCGGAGCGGGCGGAACGTCCGCAAGGCGCGCGCCCGGCAAAAGCACGCGATGACAAGCCTTTCCGCAAGCCGGGGGCTGAAGAGAAACGGGCCAGGCCCGCTTCACCGACCGCGCCGCGCTATAACCCCGATGATGGCCCGCCGCGCCGCCGCGACGAACAGGCCGAGGCCGGTCCGGCAGAGCAACGGCCCCGCAAGGCCTATGGCGCCAAGCCAAAATTCCGCGCGAATCCGGACAAGCCGAAACCACCTTTCGCCGGAAAAAGTCACTTCAGAAAAGCTGACAGCCCGGACGCGCGTCCGGCTGCGGGAAATGCCGCGCCCAAGCCAGGTGGCAGCCCGTCAAAATTCAAATCCAAGGGCAAGCCCAAACTACATCGCGCCAGCTATGATGACGGGCAACAATCCTTCAAACGGGTGAAACGCAAAGGCCCAAAACCCGGTCGCTCGTAGCGGCTCGGCAGACGCCGGCAAACGCTGTGGGCTGGAGCCGGATTTGGGCCACTGCGGAACATTTGCGTCTTGCAGTCGCCTAACGGCATGGCTATGCCCTCTGCCATCAAAAGCACCAGACTAGACAGCGATAGGGGATGTTCATGCGTTACGGGGCTCTTTCACTTATTCTGGCCTGCGCAACGGCGTCGGCATTTGCGCAAGACGCACAGGACGACGTCCGGCCGGGCGAGGTCAGCCAGACCCAGCCGAGCGTTGACTTCCAGATCGACCTTTCCGATGGCGGCCTGGTCACGCTGACGACTGTCTCCGATACCAATTTCGATACCGTCCTGCGCGTCAGCGGGGCCAATGGCCAGATTCTGGCGGAAAACGACGACTACGCTGGCGGCGGGCTGCAATCGCAGATCATTTTCCAGCCCCCGTCACCGGGCGTCTATACGGCATCGGTGACCGGGTATGGCGGCAGCTTTGGTGCATTTGAGCTGCACGTCACGGATGGTGTGGATTTCGGCCTGTCGGATGCGGCACAAATTCTTACCCAGGAAGTTGTCACACTGAACAGCGGCAGCCCCACTCATTCGGTCAACCTGAACCTGACCGAAGGCGATATTCTCGTTGCCGACACCTACGCAATCAGCCCCAATGTCGATACGACGCTGGAGCTGCGTTCGCCGACGGGCAGTATCGCTGCGCAAAATGATGACAGCCGCGAAGGTGGCACGCTGAATTCCCGCATTCTTCTGCAAGTCAATCAGACCGGCCGCTATCAGCTGGTGCTTGGCTCCTATTCCGGAGCAGATGTCGGCGATGTCATGATCTCGGCGGCCATCGATCCCGAAGCCGAGCTGCCGTATGATTTTACGGCCATAGAGGGCACGGAACTCGCCCGCCATACTGGCGTAATCGACGACAACCAGCCATCGCAGGAATACCCGGTCTCGCTGGACGCCGGGCAGACGCTGCTGGTTCTGGCCGATGCGTTGTCGGGAGATCTTGATCCGGTGCTGCGGCTGCTGGGCCCGGACGGGCAACCGGTCGCGCTCAATGATGACCGCGGCGACGGATCGCTCAATTCGGCGATCGCGCTGACCGTCGAAGAAGGCGGGCAGTACACTGTCAGCATGGAACGCTATCGTGGCGGCAATTCGTCTGGCGAATACAGCCTTGTGCTGTCGCTTGTGAATGCGGTCATTGTCGATGAATTGCGGGCCTTGCGCGAGAATATCTCGCTCAGCGGCGAAGTCCTTTCAATCCGGACGGACGATTTCATCGTCTTCTATACGCTGGAAGGCGAAGATGCCTCGTCCGAAGCCTATGCGAATGAAGTCGGTGCGGCCTTGCAGGAAAGTCTTGATGCCCAGATCGCCATCGGTTTCGCCGAACCCATTCGCGATGATGAGGGTGTTTTCCGCGCCTTCATCACCGAGGCGGGCGGCGTGCTCGGCTTTGCCCGCCCGGTCGAGACGGTTTTTGACAACCCATGGACAGCCGACGCCCGCGAGGAAACCGCGTCCCGCGCCGTGTTTGTCATTGATAATGATTTTGCCGGTCTGGGCGATGCCGGACCGTCCAGCCTGATCCGGGCAACCGCCACGCACGAGCTGAACCACATCGTCCAGTACGCGTATGACTCAACCGAAGGGCTCGACTGGCTTTATGAATCCACCGCTTCGTGGATCGAGACCGTGACCGTTGATGTCGATCAGGATGCCACCGATTATGTCGCGTCCGATTTTTCGCGTCCGGGCCGGTGCTGGAGCACATCGGATGAAGGCCTGGATTACGGACAGTGGACCCTTTTGCAGTCGATCGCCGATGTCCATGGCAATGAGATGATCGTCCGCTTCTGGGAAAATACGGTGCATCTGGATGGTCTGGAGACAATGGACGCCGCCCTGCGGGAAGAAGGCTCAAGCCTGAACGAAGCCGTTATCCGCTGGCGTGCCCAGAATTATGCGCTGGATTATGATCTGGCACCGGTTTTCAATCGCACGGTCGAAGTCTCCGGTACGATCAGCGCCACCGGCCCGGCCGGAAGCAAGGGGCTTCTGGAACAATTGGGCGTCAATTTTTTCGCGCTCGATTTGCCACAAGCCACAACCATTAACGTTAGCCGGGGAGCCGACATCAACCTGTTCGCACTTGGTCAGCGCGGCGGGAATATTCACGTCATCCCGCTGGGACAGTCCGGGACCGTCGATCCCGCCGGATGGGAGCATCTCGGCCTCATGGTGATGAATACGGCCATGCCGCCCGCCCCGGGTGAGTGCAGCGGCGAGCGCTTCCAGCTGGCCCTCACGCCGGCGAGCGGCGCAATGCCAACCGCCGCCTTCGCGTTCAGCGACCGGCACTTCATCATTCCGGGCCATGACGAGGACGAGGAATAACAGCGCGTCAAGGAGGCTGGGACCTTCCGGTTCCAGCCTCATTTTTCTCTTCCAATAAGGATTTTGTGGTTTCCCGGACCGGAGACAGGGATCTCCGACGTTCTGGCTTGAACTTTCCTGTCAGCAGGTGGCGTCAGACAATCGCGAACATTTCGTGAAGCAGGCCATCGTCAGTACGCAGGCGACGGCGGAAACCGGACATACTTCGCCACCGCCAGGCGAATGACCTCGGGTGATTCCGGCCCGAATAACTTCGGGACGGGGCGGCGCGGCCAGAGCGCGGACAGAACAATGCGTTTCAGGCGCGCCTCCGATCGGCGCGCTTTCTGCGGATCTCTGCGGCAAACATCGGCCCAAACCGGTTCCACCAGAAGCGCACTGTCTCGCGGCTCAGACTCTCGAAATAAACGAGGGAGCCAAGGGGCGCAGGTCACAGGTCTTCGACGTTTCGTAACGAGAGCGGAAAGCGCACATACATCATGACCGCCAATCGGATGACCTCTGGCGACGTCTTGAAATAGAGAAATGAGTTCTTGTTCATCCGGCGAAAATATCGCCCAACCCGCTAACACCGAGTTTCCTCTGATGGGGTGGACGGCCCCGACCTACGGCATCGCAATGTGCCATGCTGGAGCTGTTAGACAGCAGCAACGGAAGGAACCGTCCACGATGACTCTTACAACAATCGGCATTGATCTGGCCAAATCTGTTTTTCAGCTTCACGGCGTTGACGCGCATGGTGAAGTCCTGTTCCGCAAGAAACTGCGCCGGAATGGCGTTCTGGATTTCCTGCGCGACCTGCCACCCTGCCTGGTCGGGCTGGAAGCTGCGCCACAGCCCATTTCTGGGCCCGCGAGATCGGCGCATTGGGCCATAAGGTGAAGATGATCCCGCCGGCCTATGTGAAGCCCTACGTCAAGCGTCAGAAGAATGATGTGGCTGATGCTGAGGCGATCTGCGAGGCGGTGACGCGGCCCACCATGCGATTTGTTCCGGTCAAGAGTGCGCAGCGCCAGGGTGTGATGATGCTGCACCGGACGCGCGATCTCCTGATGCGCCAACGCACCATGGTGCTCAATGCGATCCGCGGCCATCTGGCCGAGTTCGGCATCATCACAGCGCAGGGTCCACACAAGCTGGCCGCTCTGCTCGAAGCGATGCGCGATGAGGAGATGCCCGGCTTGCCAGACATCGCTCGCTCGGCCCTGAGCAGCCTGATGGCCCAGCTCGATAATCTGGCGGCTGAGATCCGTGCACTGGAGCGTCGGCTCATGGCCTGGCACCGCGAAGATGAAACCAGTCAGCGACTGGAGACCATACCTGGCGTAGGCCTGATCACGGCGACCGCACTGTCCGCGAGCATACCCGACCCATCGGTGTTCAAGTCCGGACGCCAGTTCGCCGCCTTCCTTGGGCTGGTGCCACGCCAGAACTCGTCGGGTGGTAAGGACCGTCTGGGGTGCATATCAAAGATGGGCGATGGATATCTGCGCAGGCTTCTTGTGGTGGGGGCGACCTCGGTCATCCGGCGCGTTGGCACCAACACGTCGGCAACGGGCAACTGGGTCAGGCGTCTGCTGGAGCGCAAGCCGGCACGCGTAGCCACTGTGGCGATGGCCAACAAGACCGCGCGCATCGCCTGGGCGGTGCTGGCACGCGGCGAGACCTATCGGGCACCTGCAATGGTGTGAAACAGAGCATGCGGTAGCCCACACGGCACCGCTGAAGAGATGCGAGGGCAGATGTAAGTGATGATGATCAAACGGGGCCGCAGCTGAGGAAAACCCGAGGCGTTGTCAGGGCGTAAGAGCTCGATCCTCTGAGAGGGATCTCAGCACGCGGACTTCATCAGGGCCAGCGGTCATCGCTACCGCGTCAATAGGCCGGACACATGACCGCAACCCGCAATGATCAAAAGTCACCCAAATCAACCCTTGCTAAACGGGGGCCGTCCACACATGACAGCCCCCTCGACAAATAAAAACGCTAGAAATGGCAAAAGTCTACGTTATGACTTTCGTTCGCAATGGCTTTGCGCCGCGCAACCGGACGAGCCTTGCCCCAAAGAGGCATGATTATGATTCTACGCCGGTTCATTGTAGCAGTCCGCAATCACTCTATCGGCCTTTTGCTCCTCATAGGCACTCTCGTTGCTTTCACGCTAGCCTTTTCGGCTTGGAATACACTTTTACCGAATTCTTTGACTGGTGTTGTCAGACCAAAGCGAACTGGTCTCAGACTGGCAGGTTTCGTCGGTTTAGGCGGCAAGCTGCCGCCATTCGGTCAGGGCGATTTGCCGGTTCTCTTTGAACCAGTTCCGGTCATTGATGTGGCGTTCGAGATTGAAGTGATTGTGGACGGAGGAATGGACGGCGGCGAATTTCTGGAGACTTTGCATTCGTCGGAACCGGAGCATGGCTCGCTCGCGCCTTCGTAGCGGTAAATGCGAGTTCTCGGCCCGATTGTTGAGCCACCTCCCGACATCATGTTTACTTTCGTTTCCGATGGTCTTCATGGCCGCCCGATAGGACTTCAGCCGATCGGTAACAATGACTTCTGGACGACCGTATCGTTTCATCGCTTTCCGCAGAAAACGTAGTGCTGCTTTACGATTCCGGCGTTTCGTCACATAGGCCTCGAGCACTTCACCTTCGTGGTCAACGGCGCGCCACAAGTAGTGCATCTCGCCATTTATCTTCACAAATACCTCGTCCAGATGCCATTGCCACTGCGGCCAGGCGCGAAGGCGGTCCGCCCGCTTCCGGCGGATTTCTCCGGCAAACATTGGGCCGAACCGGTTCCACCAGAAGCGCACCGTCTCATGACAAACATCGATGCCACGCTCATGCAGCAGGTCTTCAACATTCCGTAGCGACAACGGGAACCGGACGTACATCATCACAGCCAGTCGGATCACTTCAGGTGACGTCTTGAAATAGCGGAACGGATTTCTCATTCGGCAAAAATATTGGGCAATCCGCTAACGAGGGGTTTCTTCTGATGGGGTGGACGGCCCCGACCTACGGCATCGCAATGTGCCATGCTGGAGCTGTTAGACAGCAGCAACGGAAGGAACCGTCCACGATGACTCTTACAACAATCGGCATTGATCTGGCCAAATCTGTTTTTCAGCTTCACGGCGTTGACGCGCATGGTGAAGTCCTGTTCCGCAAGAAACTGCGCCGGAATGGCGTTCTGGATTTCCTGCGCGACCTGCCACCCTGCCTGGTCGGGCTGGAAGCTTGCGCCACAGCCCATTTCTGGGCCCGCGAGATCGGCGCATTGGGCCATAAGGTGAAGATGATCCCGCCGGCCTATGTGAAGCCCTACGTCAAGCGTCAGAAGAATGATGTGGCTGATGCTGAGGCGATCTGCGAGGCGGTGACGCGGCCCACCATGCGATTTGTTCCGGTCAAGAGTGCGCAGCGCCAGGGTGTGATGATGCTGCACCGGACGCGCGATCTCCTGATGCGCCAACGCACCATGGTGCTCAATGCGATCCGCGGCCATCTGGCCGAGTTCGGCATCATCACAGCGCAGGGTCCACACAAGCTGGCCGCTCTGCTCGAAGCGATGCGCGATGAGGAGATGCCCGGCTTGCCAGACATCGCTCGCTCGGCCCTGAGCAGCCTGATGGCCCAGCTCGATAATCTGGCGGCTGAGATCCGTGCACTGGAGCGTCGGCTCATGGCCTGGCACCGCGAAGATGAAACCAGTCAGCGACTGGAGACCATACCTGGCGTAGGCCTGATCACGGCGACCGCACTGTCCGCGAGCATACCCGACCCATCGGTGTTCAAGTCCGGACGCCAGTTCGCCGCCTTCCTTGGGCTGGTGCCACGCCAGAACTCGTCGGGTGGTAAGGACCGTCTGGGGTGCATATCAAAGATGGGCGATGGATATCTGCGCAGGCTTCTTGTGGTGGGGGCGACCTCGGTCATCCGGCGCGTTGGCACCAACACGTCGGCAACGGGCAACTGGGTCAGGCGTCTGCTGGAGCGCAAGCCGGCACGCGTAGCCACTGTGGCGATGGCCAACAAGACCGCGCGCATCGCCTGGGCGGTGCTGGCACGCGGCGAGACCTATCGGGCACCTGCAATGGTGTGAAACAGAGCATGCGGTAGCCCACACGGCACCGCTGAAGAGATGCGAGGGCAGATGTAAGTGATGATGATCAAACGGGGCCGCAGCTGAGGAAAACCCGAGGCGTTGTCAGGGCGTAAGAGCTCGATCCTCTGAGAGGGATCTCAGCACGCGGACTTCATCAGGGCCAGCGGTCATCGCTACCGCGTCAATAGGCCGGACACATGACCGCAACCCGCAATGATCAAAAGTCACCCAAATCAACCCTTGCTAAACGGGGGCCGTCCACACATGACAACACCCGCTCGAGGCAGGAATTCTGTCCAAGCCCCGCCAGTTCAAGAGCGGGGTCACCTATGGTGGTGAGCCACTACGGCGCGGCCAGATCCATTTCATCCTCACCAACCCGATCTATGCAGGCATGGTCCGCCACCGAGATAATGTCTATCCAGGCCAGCACGATGCCATCATCGACCCAGACCTCTTTGACCGCGTCCAGGACAAGCTCACCATCAATGGTCGCAAACCACGCGGCACCGTGTCAGCATCAGGGCGGTCCCGATCACCCCTGTCGGGCCGCGTGTTTGACGCGCATGGAAACCGTCTGACACCAACCCACACACGCGGGAAATCCGGTAAGGCGCATCGCTATTATGTTTCGACGTCCAGAGGGGCGTCGACCAACGGTTCCGCCTGGCGTCTACCTGCGCCCGCCCTTGAAGAAACCATCGGCCAGGCGGTTCGGAGCCATCTGACCACTGCCGGAAATCGACGCACATTATTGAAAGACGCCGCTAGTGCGAGCGCGGATCTGGCGGCAGAACTTGGGGGTTCGGCTTCGAGCACATCCGCTGCCGAGTTTTGCTTGCTGGTCGACCGGGTGGCCATCGCCTCAGGGCAACTGGACATCCGCCTCGACAAGGCAGCGCTGGCAGCGCGTTTCAATTTACCGCTCGATCAGATCGACGACAACGCCTTGGTCATGACCACGCCATTTGCGACCCGCCGGCGCGGTGTCGAAACCCGGATCGTGGCCGGTGACATGAAGCCGGCCCCGGACCCGACCCTGGTATCAACGCTCGCCAAATCTCATCGATGGATTGAGCAGATGAAGGCCGGGGTTTCAGCGGCCACTATCGCCAGGTCAGAAAAGACCTCCGATGCCTTCATACGCGTGCGGGCCAATCTCGCCTTCCTGTCACCGCGTATCCAGGAAGCGATCCTGACCGGAACCCAGCCGCCCGATCTCAGTCTTGAACGCATCGTGCGCTCCGGAATCCCCTTTGATTGGGACCAACAGGAACGAAAATTCGGCTTCCGGTAACAAGGCTATAAGCCCCGAGATTTCCCTGCTCTCCGGCGCAATTTCCCTGCTCGCTTGAAAAAATTCCCTGCTCTGATTGCAGATGAAGAGCCACAAGTCATTGATTTTGCGTGCGAACATCGGGCGGAGCACCACATTTCAGCTCGAATTCCCTGTAAATTTCCCTGACAGCAGGGAATTACCCCTTCCCGAAGCGTCTGATGCACTGGACAGAGACACGCGCAGAAAATGGCTGGAATGGCCGGAATTGCGACCGTCTACAGTTCCACTACGGGCCGCTAACCCGCGGAAACGCTGCGCTATTTGGCGCGTCTTTGCGAACACCCGAATGAGACAGGAATAGCTGGCGGAGAGAGAGGGATTCGAACCCTCGGAACGCTCGCGCGCTCAACGGTTTTCGAGACCGCCCCGATCGACCACTCTGGCACCTCTCCGCAGGGACACGCTTTAAAGCCGAGTGGTCGATCAAAATCAAGGGTATCGCGCTGGCAAAAGCCAGCACGAGGGGCGACCCCTCTGGCACTTCTCCGCAGCGACACACTTTAAAGGGGAAATCAGCTGCCCCTGGCCCGCTGCCGGGCTTCAGGATTAAGCCGGGACGGGCCGGGCGCGGCTTGTCCGCCACTCCCGAAGAAGTGCGGACCCGCTATCGATAAAGCCCCAGCCACCGAACAAGGCCATGGCCAGCTTCATATACTGATTGGCCGGCTCGGCGGCGAAGATGTCGCCGGCGAGAGCGATCTGGAACAGGATGGCAGACAAAATCAGGGTCGCGGCGGCATCGATGCGACGAGCGGTACGCGAGCGGCGGCCCGCGATCGCCTGCCAGGCCGTCAGAGCGATGGCGAAGCCCAGCGCCAACCAGAGAAACAGCGCCCGCTCCGCGGCGAAGACGCTGTCATAGGCGAAGGCCTCCAGCAGCGCCGGTGGTGCCGCCCCGCCGGAGACGAAATCCATCACCTGTGCCGGTCCAGCAACAAGCACTGCAAGGCCTGCCGACCAGAAACCAGTGGCGAGCGCGTATAACGGCCGGTTGATAGCATCCGGATCGCGCACGGGCGGCAGCGATTTCGGTGACCATGCGCCCGGCGGCATCCGGCGGCGCAGGGCACCGATGCCCCAGAAAACGACCAGCAGTGCGCCGAGGAATTTCAAACCGGCCATCGCCGTCTCATCAATGAGGCGGGCGGTCATTTCTGGATCGGTGCCAGCGCCGGGATCTGACAAGCCGACGCTGACCGCCAGAATCACCAGCGCGGTCAGAAAGATGGCCGCGATTTTTCCGAATAGCGGTGTGTCGCGCGGGTCAATCACTGGTGCGGGTGTGTAATAATTCAACGCCATGGCAGCCGGCGGGCCAAACCTGGCCAGCAAGGTGCGGGCGGCCGCCTCGTCGGGCGTTCCGCCGGCAGATTTCGCCTCGAGCTCTTCGGTCAACAGAGCTTCCAGCTCTGCGCTGACATCGTCGCGCATGGCCTGTGGCAGGCGTTGCGCGACAGCGTGCGCATACCGCGCGATCATTTCATCAGCCTTCATTGTCCCGCTCCGTCGTCGATGAGATCGTCCATGACCACGCTCAAGGCGCGCCAGGATGTTGAAAGTCTTGCATAAAGCTGCTCGCCATCCGCACTCAGCACGTAATAGCGCCGGGGTGGCCCGTCCCTGATTTGCCATTCGCTGGTCAAAAGGCCCTGCCCCTCCAGCCGCCGCAGCAGCGGGTAGAGCGTGCCTTCCTCTATTTCCATGCCGCGCGCCGCCAGCGCCTGCCGCAATGAATAGCCATACTGGGCCGTTTTCAGCTGCGAGAGCGCGGCCAGCACGATCGCGCCGCGGCGCAATTCCAGTTCAAGTTTCGAAAACGGAGCGGATGTCTCTACCATACGGCGCACTATACCGTGTAATACACAGTAAGGCAATACCGGAATCCATACAGGGTTGTCGCTGCATCGCGGGGCGCTGTATTCGGGAGAGGAAAAAGCCGGGCCGAACCGGATATTGCACGTAGCCATGCGCTTTTCCGCGTTGACATTTGCGTCCCGGAAAGGGTATGTCCCGCGCTCATTGCGGCCTCAAGCCGGTTAACAACGCCCGCCGGGACAGGCGGGGAAGAAAAAGAACAGGCATAAAGTCCTGTTGTAGAAAGGAAAAACCATGTTCGCAGTCATTCAGACTGGCGGCAAGCAGTATACCGTCGCCCCGGGCGACGAGATCTCCGTCGAAAAAATTGAAGGTGAAGCCGGTGACAGCATCGTTCTCGAGAACGTGCTGATGCTGGGCGGCGACAAGGGCGTCACCGTCGGCGCACCTATGATCACCGGTGCCTCGGTTGTGGCCGAGCTCGTTGAAAACGGCCGTGGCAAGAAGATCATCGTCTTCAAGAAGCGCCGCCGTCAGAATTACCGCCGCAAGGCCGGTCATCGTCAGTGGTTCTCCAAGCTGCGCATTTCGGAAATCCTGGCCCCGGGCGACAAGCCGGCCGCCAAGAAAGCCGCTGCGCCGAAGAAAGCTGCTGCCGCCGACACCGCACCTGTCGCCAAGACCGCGGCACCGAAAAAGGCCGCGGCCAAGGCGGATGCCAAGCCTGCAGCCAAGAAGGCCGCGCCAAAAGCTGCGGCTGACAAGAAGCCGGCCGCCAAGAAGGCTGCCCCGAAGAAATCCACCGCAGCCAAGAAGCCGGCTGCGAAGAAGTCGGAGGACTAATCCATGGCACATAAAAAAGCTGGCGGTTCATCCCGTAACGGACGCGACTCAGAAGGCCGGCGCCTTGGAGTCAAGAAATCCGGTGGCCAGGCGGTCATTCCGGGCAACATCATCGTGCGTCAGCGCGGCACCAAATTCTATCCGGGCGACAATGTCGGCATGGGCAAGGATCACACCCTGTTCGCGCTGACCGAAGGCCGCGTCGCTTTTGCCAAGAAAGCCGGCGGCAAGATGTTCTGTTCGGTCGTCGCGGCTGAAGAGGCCAAATAGGGCGGACGGACAGACCCGGACTGCCTCACCAACAGGCGGAACCGGTGGCTGACAAGAATTCAGGGGAGGCGGGTTCCGCCTCCCCTTTTCTTTTCCCCGCCGGAGACCCGCTCATGAGGGACATCCCAGCCAATCGCAGCGTTTGCTTCACGGAACCCTTTGGCGTGATCGAAACGGAACGGCTCAATCTAAGACCGCTCGAGCCTGGCGATGCACCCTGGCTCTCACGTGCGAGTTCGAGGCCTGAAATCGCCCGCATGACAGGGCGTATCCCGTCGCCCAATCCGCCGCTTTTCGTGGAAGGTTTTATCCTGATGATGCGCGCAGCCGAGCAGAACAGGGGCGACCATGTCCGCTTGATCATCCGGCGCGAGGATGGCGAGCGCATCGGCGTCATCGGCCTCAATCCCCATGACGGCGGCGTCTGGGAGCTCGGCTACTGGGTGAGCTGCGAGATGTGGGGAAACGGATACGCAACCGAGGCGGGCCGCAGCCTGCTTGATTATGCACGCGAGCACGGCATCACGCGCTTTCAGGCCGGGTATTTTCTGGAAAACCCGGCGTCCGGCCGCGTGCTGGAGAAGCTTGGTTTCGCTGATACCGGAAAACGCTCGCACGTCTTTTCCATTGGACGCATGGCTGCCAGCGCGCATGCAGACATGGCGCTACACATGCACGCGTAAAACAGGTAGACCGCACCCATGAAATTTCTTGATCAGGCCAAAATCTTTATCAAATCCGGCGATGGCGGAAACGGAGCCGTCGGCTTCCGGCGGGAGAAGTATGTCGAATTCGGCGGCCCCGATGGCGGAGATGGCGGGCATGGCGGCTCGGTCTGGGCCGAGGCGGTGGACGGGCTCAACACGCTGATCGACTTTCGCTATCAGCAGCATTTCTTTGCCCAGAACGGTCAGCACGGCATGGGCCGTCAGCGCACCGGCCACAGCGGCGAGGATATCGTGCTGCGGGTGCCGGTGGGCACCGAGATCCTCGACGAAGACGAGGAGACGGTGATCGCCGACATGACCGAAGTAGGCCAGCGGGTGCAGCTGGCCAAGGGCGGCAATGGCGGCTGGGGCAATGTGCGGTTCAAGACCTCGACGAACCAGGCCCCGCGCCGGGCGAATCCGGGGCAGGAGGGGGTCGAGCGCACGATCTGGCTGCGGCTCAAGCTGATTGCCGATGTGGGGCTGTTGGGGCTGCCCAATGCGGGCAAGTCCACGTTTCTGGCGACCACCTCCAACGCCCGGCCCAAGATCGCGGATTATCCGTTTACCACGCTGCATCCCAATCTGGGCGTGGTCGGCGTGCACAATGTGGAATTCGTGGTGGCCGATATTCCGGGCTGATCGACGGCGCGTCCGAGGGTGGGGCACGGGCGATCTGTTCCTCGGCCATGTCGAGCGCTTGCCACGGTGCTGTTGCATCTGGTGGATGGCAGTTCACAGGATGACGATCTGCTGCGCGACTACCGGACGGTCCGCACCGAGCTGGACGCCTATGGCGGTGGGCTGGTCGACAAGCCCGAAATCGTTGCCCTGTCCAAGATTGATGCCATGAATGCGGAGGATATCGCCGAAAAATCTGCCGCTCTGGAAGCCGAGTGCGGCAAACCGGTCATGCAGTTGTCAGCGGCCAGTAATAAGGGCATGCGCGAGGCGCAATTTGCCCTCTGGGAGCAGATCAAGGCCGCCCGCGCCCAGGAAAAGGAAGAACGGATCGAGGCGGAAACGCCGGACGAGCCCGAAGAGCGCTGGACGCCGTGAACCGGCAGTCTCGCCCGGTCCGTTTTGCCGGTGCCATACGGCGCGGCCGCCGCGCATCGCTGCTCAAAAGCGAAGCGCTGGCGCCTGGCATGACGATTGGTCTGTTTGGCGGCAGTTTTGATCCCGTTCACGCCGGGCACCGCCATGTCGCGCAAACAGCCCTCAAGCAATTGGGGCTGGACCGGGTCTGGTGGATCGTCTCGCCGCAAAACCCGCTGAAATCACATCTGGCCGGAGATTACTCCCGGCGATTTGCAAGCGTTGAGGACGCCGCTACCGGCCCTCGCATGGTGATCAGCGATATCGAATTGCGCACCGGCATCCGGACCACGGCAGAACTCCTGAGCGTCTTGCACCGGCGCTATCCCAAGGTTCACTTCGTCTGGATCATGGGTGCGGACAATCTCAAACAGTTTCATCGCTGGCGGCGCTGGCGCGAGATCGCGGCGTCGACCCCCATTGCCATCATCGCGCGGCCGCAGGATCCGATACGGGCGCGTCTGTCGCCAGCAGCCCGAAGCATGGCCGCCAGCCGGGTAACGGAAACTCACGCCAAACTGATCGCCCGGAAGCCGGCTCCGGGGTGGACCTATCTGACTGAACCCCTACATAGTGAGGCCTCGTCGCTTATGCGCGACACCTAGCCCCGTTCTGCCAGCCACAATCGAGCTTTTTTCATGACTATGCCGAGCCATGCTGGCACGCTTTCCTTCTTCAACGACCTGCACCCGCCCAAATCCCGCTTTCAGGATGACGTGCTGGAGGGCCTGTCCCGGCCACAAAAATCCATCCCGCCCAAGCATTTTTACGATGCGCGGGGGTCGGCATTGTTCGATGACATCACCGATACCGAAGATTATTACGTCACCCGAACCGAGCTTGGCATTCTGGATGCCATCGCCGGCGAAATTGCCGCCAAGGCCGGCAGCGGCGCAGTCGTGATCGAGCCGGGCTCCGGCTCCAGCGTCAAGATCGACAAGCTTCTCAACGCGCTGGACCGGGCGGCCGCCTATATCGGGCTCGACATCTCGAAAGAGCATCTGATCTCTGCGTGTGAAGACCTCGCCGCGCGATATGACGGCCTGTCGGTCGGGGCGATCTGCGCGGACTTTACCCAACCGGTTCCCCTGGAAGACCTGCCGATTCCGGATGGAAAGCGGCTGGTCTTCTTTCCGGGCTCGACGATCGGAAATTTCGAGCCGGGCGGCGCCAAGGCGCTGCTGGAGACGATCCGCGGCTGGTTGCGGCCGGGAGATGCCCTGCTCATCGGTGCCGACCGCGTCAAATCGGCCGACATACTCGAGAATGCCTATGATGATGCCAGCGGTGTGACGGCCGCCTTCAATCTCAACCTCCTGACCCGCATCAACCGGGAGCTGAACGGAACGATCGAGACCGATGCATTCGACCACAAGGCGGTCTGGACCAGCGATGCCGCGCGCGTCGAGATGCATCTGGTCGCCAAACGCGACACGGAATTTTCCGTATCGGGCCAGACATTCCGCATGTCAGCCGGCGAGACGATTCATACCGAGAACTCCCACAAATTCTCGATAGAGCGCTTTACAGCGCTGGCGGCGAGTGCCGGGCTGGTGGTCAAGCAGGACTGGAGTGATGCCCGCGGCTATTTCACACTCTACTGGCTCGAACGTGCGTAAAGTCTGTGCTATGCTGAATTTTCAGACATTCATGCAGGAGCAGACCACTGACCACGCAAGCTGATCGGACGGCCAAAACCGCCGAAACCGCCCCCGTTATCGCCAAAGGCGGCGATGCCACAAGCGAAGCCCTCGAAAGCCTCATCACAGGCCTTCTGGAGGATGACAAGGCGGAAGATATCATTTCCATCGATCTGCGTGGAAAATCATCGGTCACCGACTTCATGATTATCGCTTCGGGACGCTCGCACCGGCATGTCGGTGCGATTGCGGATCATGTGATCCGCGCGCTGAAGGAATCCGGTCATGGCCGGGCCCGTGCCGAAGGACTGGCGACCGCCGACTGGGTGTTGATTGATGCCGGCGATGTCGTGGTTCATCTGTTCCGTCCGGAAGTACGCACCTTCTACAATCTGGAACGCATGTGGTCGGTGGATTCTCCTGAAAAGCCTGAAGGCTGATCCCGCATGCAATTGCGGATTATCGCATCCGGGCGGCTGAAGTCCGGCCCGGAACGCGAACTGATCCAGCGCTATGCCGAACGCATACGCGCCAGCGGGCCACAAATCGCCCTGGGGCCACTGTCAGAGACCGAGATTGATCCCAAGCCGTTCAAATCCCGCGCGGCGGAATCATCAGCCCTTGCGGCTCAGATTCCCGATGGCGCCGCCGTTTGTCTGATGGATGAACGGGGCAAGGCGCTGTCGTCACGCGAATTGTCCGATGCACTGGCGCGCTGGCGCGATGACGGTATTCGCGACGCCTGTTTCGTGATCGGCGGCGCTGACGGGCTGGACCGGACAGTTTTTGCCAATCCGGATATGATAGTGTCATTCGGGAAAGCGGTCTGGCCCCACATGCTGGTCCGGGCCATGCTGGCCGAGCAGCTCTACCGGGCCGTGTCCATCCTGTCCGGCTCGCCGTATCACCGGGATTGATGCCATGTGGCTTCCTGCCCTCATTCTCGCGCTCCAGACGGCCGGCGATCCGCCGACGCCGGATCCTGCGGAGATCGAGCGTCTGGAACAGGAGGAAGATGAGGCCGCAGAACGCGCCGAAGCCGCGCGGCTGGAAGCCGAAGCCCTGGCTGCCGAGATTGTCGAACTGCAAACCCGGCTGGTGAATGCCGCCAATCGCGTCTCCAGCAGCGAACAGGCTGCGCTGGATATCGAACGCCGCATTGACACGCTGACCACACAGGAAGATGCCATTCTGGAACGGCTACTGGCGGATCGGGAAGCGCTGATTGATGTGCTCGCCGCCCTGCAACGCATTGAACGCGGGGCTCCGCCGGCGCTGGCGACCTCTCCGGGCGAGGCCGAGGAAGCCGCGCGCGCCGCAAGCCTTCTGGCGGCCATCACGCCTCAATTGCAGGACCGGGCCGCCGCGCTCGCAGCGGAGCTCGACAATTTACGCGCCGTGCGGGAGGCCGTCGAAGCCGAGCGGCTGGATCTGGCCTCGACCGAGCAGGAGCTGAGTGCCCGCCAGGATACGATCCGCCAGCTATTGGCCGAACGCCGGCAGCTGGAAGCGCGCCGCCGGGGAGATGCCGAACGGCTGGCCGATGTCGCCGCCACAGCCGGTGAACAGGCGCGCACCTTGCGGCAATTACTCGAAACCCTGCGCGGGATGACGGAAATTTCACCCCGCTTTAATCCAAGACGGCTGATCCGCGGTGACGATATTCCGGCCCCGGCCTTGCGTCCCGAGGATGGTCTGGTCGTGGCCCGCGCGGCCATGGCACCGATTGAAACGCTGCGCTTTGCCGATAGCCGCGGAGAGCTGCGGCCGCCTGTAGAAGGGCCGATCGTGCTGCGCTTCCGGCAGGATGACGAGAATAACGAACCGCTGGAGGGTATCCGGATTCGTGCCCGCGCCGGAGGGCAGGTTGTCGCCCCCTTTGATGCGCGCATCGAATACGCCGGGTCATTTAATACATATAACGGACTATTGATCCTGAGTGCAGGCGATGACTACTATATTGTGCTGGCTGGGCTAGCTTCCATCTATGCCGAGGCGGGTCAGTCGGTTCTGGCGGGCGAGCCCATCGGGGAGATGCCCGGTAATGATGAAGTGGCACCGGATTTGTATCTGGAGATCCGGCGCGGAGAAACAGCGGTTGACCCCGAGCCCTGGTTAAGGGTCAGATCGCAATCCGGATAATGCGGGCGAGATAAAAAGGACTCGTTAGATCATGCGTTTGAATTTCATTGCAGCAGCTATTGCTTTCGCTCTTGGCGCCGGTGCTCTCGCGGTTTCCGCAGAAGGCTTCGACAATTCCCGCGAAGACACTTATCGCCAGCTCGAATTGTTCGGCGATGTCCTGTCCCGGATTGAGTCGGATTATGTCACCGATGTCGATGACGCGGCGCTGATCGAAGCGGCCATTGAAGGCATGCTGGAAAGTCTGGACCCGCACTCCTCCTATCTCTCTCCCGACAGCTTCCAGGACATGCAGGTGTCAACGCGCGGCGAATATGGCGGTCTCGGCATGGAAATTACCGTTCGCGATGACCGCATCACGATTGTATCGCCCTATGAAGACACGCCCGCCGGCCGTGCCGGACTGCAGCCTGGCGATCAGATTATCGGCGTTGATGGCGAGTCCATCATCGGATTCTCGACAGATGAAGCCGTTGATCTGATGCGCGGCCCTGTGGGCGCGCCGGTCACCATCACCGTTGCCCGTGAGGGCGAAGAGGATTTCGATCTGAATCTGGTGCGCGAAATCATTCCGCTGCGCACCGTGGCCTGGCGTGAGGAAGAGGGCTTCGGCTATCTGCGCATTGCCGGTTTCAATGAACACACGACAGAAACACTGCATGAGGCGATTGCTGAAATGCGGGACGCTTTCGGTGGCACGATTCCGGGCGTCATTGTCGATTTGCGTTTCAATCCGGGTGGCCTTCTGGATCAGGCTGTCGGCGTCACCGACACCTTCCTCGATGGCGGCGAGATCGTGACCACACGCTATCGCAATCCGGGCGAGAACCAGCGTTTCAACGCCCGTCCGGGTGATATGATCAATGGGGCCCCGGTGGTCGTGCTGATCAATGAAGGGTCCGCGAGTGCGTCGGAAATCGTTGCGGGTGCCCTGCAGGACCGCGAGCGTGCGACGCTTGTTGGCCGCACCAGCTTCGGCAAGGGCTCGGTTCAGACGCTGATCCCGCTGCGCGGCGGTCGTGATGGCGGTCTGCGCCTGACCACGGGCCGTTACTACACCCCGTCGGGCCGCTCCATTCAGGCCACCGGTATTGTGCCGGACTGGCTCGTGGCATTCCGCCCGATCGAGGAGAGCGCCGAAGCCCGCTACAGCGAATCCGCGCTGGATGGTGCTCTTCAGAATGAAGACGGAACAGAGCGGGAAGCGGAAAACCTCGCAACGATCGAGCAGCCGCCCGAAGACTATGAAGGTACCGATTTCCAGCTGGAGCGGGCCTTGCAGATTCTGGCAGGCCTGGCCGAGCGGGAACAGGCCGCACTGCAATAGAACGGTCGTCCAGCCGCCCGTCTTAACCCTTTCTTACCCGGCAGCGGGCAGCAATCAGCCAGAGGTCCGATCGAATTGATTCGGTCGGACTGACAGGCCGACACGCCGGGTAAAGATGAGCGGAAACACAACAAGCGCGACACAAGCCTTCAAAGCGCCTGCCCTCGCCGGGGTGGGGGCCGCGCTGCTGTTCGGCATTGGCGCGTTGATGATTGCGTTTCTCGGCGATCCTGCGGGCCGTCCGCCGGTCGCCCGGCAAGCTCTCGCCCCCATTCCCGAGCCGGCCCTTCAGGACGTGCAAATCGCCGACATCCGCCGTCCGGTCGAATTTACTTCGCCGGATACCGAGATCGAGCCATCGCTGTCCGGCGTTCCGGAAACCTTTGAAGCCACACCCCCGGTGGATGGCTCGGATCCGGCTCACGCAGAAGCCCAACATGCGGGGCAGACCAATCCGAACGCGCTGGTGACCGCACCGCTGACCGGCCTCACAACGCCGGGACCGTCCGGGCCTCTGCCGGCCATTGGTCCGGATGGCACCCGCCCGGATCAGGCTTATGCCCGTCCCTGGCATGGCGATCCCAACATGCCGATGATTGCCGTGGTGATTGGCGGGATGGGGCTGAACCGCGCCGTGACAGAGGCCGCCATCAACGACTTGCCGCCGGAAGTCGCGCTCAGCTTTGCGCCCTATTCCCGCGATCTTCAAAGCTGGATCGACCAGGCGCGGGCGGCCGGACATGAAGTGCTGATCGAGGTACCGATGGAGCCCTTTGATTATCCCAATAATGATCCGGGCCCGCACACGCTGCTCGCCGATGCGCCGAATTCGGAAAATTCGCGCCGCCTCTACTGGCTGATGAGTCAGGCGACCGGCTATTTCGCGATGACGAATTATCTCGGCGCGCGCTTTTCGACGTCCGAACCGGCGCTCGGCCATCTGATGGCCACACTGGAAGAACGCGGCGTCTCTTTCCTGCATGACGGTACGGGCCGCCGGTCGACGATTGAAGCCGCTGGCGGCAATGCCGGTGCGCGGTGGGGGATAGCCGATCGTGTGCTGGATGAAGACCCCTCACCTTCTGCGGTGGATGACCGCCTGCTGACACTGGAAGCGCTCGCGCTTCAGAATGGCAGCGCGGTCGGGGCGGGATTCGCCTATCGCTCGACCGTCGATCAGGTCGCCCGCTGGGCCGAAGGGCTCGAGGCGCGTGGCTACGCCCTGGCCCCGCCGTCAGCCGTCATGGCGCGGCAACAGGCCGAACGCGGTGGATCGCAAACCGCTTCATCCAGCAGCCATTGATGGACGACCCCTATCCGCAACACCGGGCCAATGCCGGCGTCGTGTTGTTCAATGCCGAAGGCCTTGTCTGGATTGGCCGCCGCGCGGATGTCGACGGCCCGCATATCTGGCAATTCCCGCAAGGCGGCATGGATAAGGGTGAAGACGCCGAGGCGGCTGCCCGCCGCGAAGCCTATGAGGAAACCGGTGCGCGCCCGGACCAGCTGGAGCTTCTCGGCGCGATCGATCACTGGATTGCCTATGATTTTCCGCCTGGCCTGCCGCCGCGGCCCGACCAGAAACGCTATAAATGGAAAGGCCAGAAGCAGCGCTGGTTTGCCTTCCGGTTCACCGGACGCGACGCGGATTTCGATCTGACGGCTGTCCCGCCACAGGAATTTGCCGAATGGCGATGGGAGAAGCTGGCGAATATTCCGCCGCTCATCATCGACTGGAAACGTGCCGTCTATGAAGAAGTGGTGGAGGCGTTTTCCGCTTTCGCGCGCTAGGCTTTCGAGCGCCTGGTGATCTGGAACCTCCATTTAGCGCGCGGACAGGCTGGACCGCTCGATCACTTCGCCGGCCAGAACTACCCGATCGATCTGATTATAGGCCGCGACATCAAGCAGCGGACTGGACCGGAGGATCAAGAGATCCGCGCGCTTCCCCGGCTCAATCGTACCAATCTCGTTGCCCAGACCAAAGGCAGCGGCATTATTGATCGTCATCGCCCTGAACAAGGACTGGAGCGTGATGCCAGTATCGACCCAGTTCTGCATTTCCCAATACCCTGCCAGTCCAGGAGGGGAGGCCCAGCCGAAGCCGCCAACGGCCGTGTCGGTGCCGAACAGGAGGCGGGAATTTTCGGCATACATCCCCGAAAGCAGGTTTTCATACCGGTTCAGAAATGCCGATTGCGCGGCGCCCATATCATCGCTGCCGCTCCCCTCGACGGTCGTGGCGCCGAACATGGCAATAAAATCCTCGCGCTGAACCTGGGCCTCACCGCGCAAATAGTCGAGATAGGCCGCGGGCACCGCATCGACCCAGCCAGTATCCGCTAGCACGGACGCGTCAAACAGGCTGGCCGTATTTCGGATGGTCTCAATGGTCGGCTGCACCGCAATGCGAGAATGGGCAACGCGCCAGGCTATTTCCGCAGTGCGCGCGGAGGGCTGGGGGTCGGTGAAAGACTGGCCGGTCCATTCCCACATGCCGTGGGCCAGAATATCGATACCCGACTGGAGGGCGAACTCATAGCCAGCCGGCGTGGTCGCATGGAGCAGGACCGGCAAGCCGGCCGCATGGGCTGCCGCAACCACGTCACGCACGATCGCTACCGAGGGCAAACGGAAGGCTGGCGCGCCTTCAGGCCACCACAGGGCCTCTTCGTAGTAGAGCTTGATGCATTGGCCGCCCTGATCGACAACTGACGCCACAACGGCCTCAGGCGTGTGCGCCGCGGGGTCTGCGCCGTCAGGGATGAGGCCACCTGCATAGTGATCGATCAGATAGCCGGGATAGGCATCCCCAATCGGTACGCCTTCGAGTTCGAGCGCCATGAAGCCATCCGACAGTGCGACCCCCTGGCCGCAATGGACCAGATGGGGGTGAAGCGGGGCAGCTTCGAAGCGGGCATTGGTCTCCGCATCGGCATTGAGTTCAATCACGGTGGTGAAGCCGTGGAACAGGAAGCTGCGAGGCTGTTGCTCCATATAGCCGCGGTAGAGCGCGACGTGGTCATCAGTGTAGCGGGCGCGCAATCCGGTCGCATGATAGAGATGGACATGACTGTCGATCAGACCCGGGATCAGGTATCCATGATTGGCGTCAATCACTTGCGCAGAGCCCACATCAATGGCTCCGCTGCCAACCTCAATAATGCGGTCGCCACTCACTCTCACCCAGGCATCCTGTAGCGGCGTGGCCCGCTCGGGGCTGATCAGGGTCGCGTTCAGAATCACGAGATCGACATCGGAATCCGACAGCGAAAATGCCGGTTGGGTCAGAGCCAGGCCGAGGAAAGTAGCAATGGCAAAAAGGGAACGGGCGAGCGGATGAGTCATTTGGGCCTCCTTTGCGGTGACGCCAGAAAAGCCGGGTTTTGCCCCGCATGCGCCCTGAAACGCGATTGAGGACAGATCAAAACGTGATCTTGGCCACGGGGCCGAGACGCCTTATCAAGTCTGGATGCTGTCTGTTCTCCACATCTCCGCTGCACTCTCGGCGATCATGGCCGTCTTTCTGGCCAATCTGCGATCGGAGCCGAAACTGGCACACAGGCTTTTGGCCGTGGTATTTGCCTTGTTTGCGACCCAGCATCTACTAACGAGTCTGGCGGTAATGGAGATCGGTAACCCACTGGTCTGGTGGCGACCGGTCCTAGCGATGGCCCTTGCACCGGTCATCTACCTGCATCTGCGCTCGACCACGCAGCCGGACGAAACGCCATCGGCGCGGGATCTGATCCACCTCACCGGTCCGGCCGGCCTCGCCCTGGCACGGCAAATTGTCGGGAGCGGGGCCTATCTCGACGTGGTCATCATTCTCAGCCTCGTTCTCTATTGCGGTCTCTGCCTGATCCACATCAAGGCCGCCTTGCCCGCCGCTCGGCGCTGGAAATACATGGTGAGCGGCTGGCTCATCCTGATGGCACTCGCCGATGGGCTCGTCATGGTCGAGCTGGCCGAAAGCGATAATCTGAGACAGTCACGCGCCCTGGTATTCACGATGGCCGGTTTCCTGTTCTTCCTTGCCTATCTGGTGCTGACCAGCCTGAACCAGACCGGTCCCTTGAGCTGGATTGTGACGCGGATCCAACGCGGGGGTGCACGGTCCGAGCAGGTCCAGGAACGGCTTGAGGTCCATATGTCCCAGACGCGTCCTTGGCTCGACGCAGAGCTAACCGTGGCGCGCCTCGCGCGCCAGCTCGGCCTGCCGCAGCGCACGGTGTCGGAGACTGTCAATGACCGCTTCGGGGTCAGCGTCAGCCGCTGGATCAATGGCTGGCGCATCGCTGAGGCCCAGCGCCTTATTCAGGCAGATCCGGCCCGGCCGCTGGTCGAGCTGATGCTCGATTGCGGCTTCCAGACCCGTTCCAACTTCAACAAGGCGTTCAACGATGTGGCCGGCGAAACGCCGAGCGCCTGGCGCAAGGCGCATTGTCATGCTCCGGACAGCAAGGCCGAATAGAAAAATCTTCATTTAGTCAGTCTGCGCGGGCCGGCTCAGTTTGCGACAGCACTCCGCATAGCCTCAAGACGGACGACGCGCTCGCGGGCCTGATTGACTTCGACATCGGATTTGGCGACGCCAAGGTCTTCCTGGGCATTCTTAAGTTCCTGGAGCTTCTCGGCGCGATCGATCACTGGATTGCCTATGATTTTCCGCCTGGCCTGCCGCCGCGGCCCGACCAGAAACGCTATAAATGGAAAGGCCAGAAACAGCGCTGGTTTGCCTTCCGGTTCACCGGACGCGACGCGGATTTCGATCTGACGGCTGTCCCGCCACAGGAATTTGCCGAATGGCGATGGGAGAAGCTGGCGAATATTCCGCCGCTCATCATCGACTGGAAACGTGCCGTCTATGAAGAAGTGGTGGAGGCGTTTTCCGCTTTCGCGCGCTGACGATTCTTCAGCGCCCTGACGAGCCCGATCAGGCTGATTGCAAACCATGAAAATTCAATCGCGATAGAGGCCGGGTTGGGCTTGTAGATCAAAGAGATCAGCAAGAGCACAGCACCCACACCATTGATGACCGGATGGCGCCAGTCATCATCGCTCACGCCCCTTGTCTGTTGCCAGAAATAGGCAAACAGGACGCAGGCGACGCCGGCAAAGCCGATGAAATCTGTCAGGCCGAGAGAGATGAGAAAGTCGATCAGCCGTTCAGCGCTTCGGTCAGCGCCTCGAACTTGGCAAGTTTGGCTTCGGCGACTTGGCGTTCGAGATCATTGCGGGCGAGGCCGATATCCTCGCGCGCATCGGTCAGGTCCTTCGCCAGTTGATCGCGATCAACAGCCGCCAGATCGATGGCCTCCTCGGCGAGCACGGTCAGGCCTTCCGGCGTGACCTCGGCGAAACCGCCATGAATGAAGGTTCGGCGCACATCGGAGCCGTCATGGACGGAAATCGCGCCGGACCGGATCGCGCTCATCACCGGCGCATGACCCGGAAGGACACCGAAATCGCCCTCTTCGCCAGGGACCACCACCATGTCGACATCGCCCTGGAACAGGCGGCGTTCGGGAGAAACGAGGTCAAAATGAAGTTTGTCAGCCATGACGGAGAATCCTTCGTGCGTTCGCGGCGCTCTTTAACAGGCCCGGCGCGATTTGTGGAGCATTGTTTTCACTCGCTGCCGGCGCTGAGCTCAGCAGTTCGGCGGCAAAGCGCCCAGCAAATCCAATAGAGCGCGATCGCGGCTATCCTCGCGGCGCACCCAGGGCGCATCGGAGCCCACGGCCCAACCGGGCATATCGAGCTGCATGGCGACATTGAACGGCAGGGGCGGAAGAGGCTGAGGCGGTATTTCGCCCTCCGATGTCACGACCGGCGGAGGCATTTGACCGTCATAACGTTGCTGCCATTGCGCGACAGCGGCGCAATCGCTTTCCAGATGGGTCACCAGATCAATGCGATCGGCCACCGCTTCATCCAGTTCGGCTTGCCGTCCGAAGGCGCGGTGTTCCCCGCCTATATCCTGACCGGGCTCCAGCCCGTTCGAGCGGAGATAGGCAGCGGCAGCGGCACCATCAAACAGACGTTCGGCTATGACATCAAAATCTGTTGTTTCGCCTTCAATGCTGACCTGATGATAGCGCCATTGGCAATTAGCGTTCCCGCAGACTTCGTTGAAAGCAAAACGGAAGACTTCCGTCCAGTAGAAAGGCGAACCGCGCTGGCCGCGCGGACCTTCGGTTTCGATTGCCGCGCCTGGCTGATCGATATTGTGGGCTTCAAAGCGCTCCAGCGCGCCATCGGCTGCGGCATCATAGGCCGCCCGCCGCCAGGCCCGCCAAAGCGCCGGGCCGTCATAACCGTCAAACTCACCGAGAGCGACATCCGGTGCCGGCGGGGGTGGTGGCGGCGGCGAGGCCGCGACGAATAGCAGGCTGATGGCAGCGACGATGAATTTCATAAAGGACTCCCCGGTCTGGCGGCGAGTTTGGCGGGTCAGCGCCCGAAAGAAAAGGCCGGTCGTGATGACCGGCCTTTTCAAATTCATATGAAAGCGAAGCTAGGCGGCTTCAGCGGCCAGTTGTTCTGCTTTCTTCACGGCGTCTTCGATCGTGCCGACCATGTAGAAGGCCGGTTCCGGCAGGTGATCATATTCACCGGCGACAATCGCCTTGAAGCCCTTGACCGTATCGGCGACCGGCACCTGAACACCCGGGAAGCCGGTGAAGATCTGGGCCACGTCGAACGGCTGCGAGAAGAAGCGTTCCACTTTCCGGGCACGGGCCACGGTCAGCTTGTCCTCTTCGGACAATTCATCCATGCCGAGAATGGCGATAATGTCCTGAAGGGCCTTGTAGCGCTGCAGGATTTCCTGCACGGCGCGGGCCGTTTCATAGTGTTCTTCACCGACAATCCGCGGATCGAGGATACGCGAGGACGAATCGAGCGGATCCACAGCCGGGTAGATACCCTTTTCCGCGATCGAGCGGTTCAGCGTGGTCGTCGCATCGAGGTGGGCGAAGGTGGTGGCCGGGGCCGGGTCGGTCAGGTCATCTGCGGGCACGTAGACGGCCTGCACGGATGTGATCGAGCCCTTCTTGGTAGAAGTAATGCGTTCCTGCAGCGCACCCATGTCGGTGGCCAGGGTCGGCTGATAACCCACAGCCGACGGAATACGGCCGAGCAGGGCGGACACTTCGGAACCGGCCTGTGTGAAGCGGAAGATGTTGTCGACGAAGAAGAGCACGTCCTTGCCTTCTTCATCGCGGAAATATTCAGCCTGGGCGAGACCGGCCAGAGCGACCCGTGCGCGGGCACCCGGAGGCTCGTTCATCTGACCGAAAACGAGGGCGCAGCGCGAGCCTTCGACAGAACCCTTGGACGGGTCCTTGTTCACGCCGGATTCGATCATTTCCCAGTACAGGTCGTTTCCTTCGCGGGTGCGTTCACCCACGCCGGCGAAGACCGAGTAACCGCCGAACAGCTTGGCGATGTTGTTGATCAGTTCCTGAATGAGCACCGTCTTGCCCACGCCGGCACCGCCGAAGAGGCCGATCTTGCCGCCCTTTGCGTAGGGGCAGAGCAGGTCGATGACCTTGATACCGGTCGGCAGGATTTCAGCTTCCGTGGCCTGTTCGTCAAAGGCCGGAGCGGAACGGTGGATCGGGGCGCGTTGTTCAAAAGAAACCTCGCCAGCCTCATCGATCGGGTCACCGGTCACGTTCAGGATACGGCCCAGCACGCCCGGACCCACCGGAACGGTGATCGGCGAGCCGGTATCGCTCACTTCGGCACCGCGTTGCAGGCCTTCCGTGGCGTCCATGGCGATGGTCCGGACGGTGTTTTCACCCAGATGCTGGGCGACTTCCAGAACCAGTTTCTGTTCGCCATTCCTGGTTTCAACAGCGTTGAGAATATCCGGCAGGCCGCCTTCAAATTCGACGTCAACAACGGCGCCGGTAATCTGTACGACGCGTCCCTTGAGCTGTGCCATCTGCATAATTCCTTTTGCGGACGTATTTCTTACAAGGCCTCGGCGCCGGAGATGATTTCGGTCAGCTCCGTCGTGATCTTGGCCTGGCGTGTGCGGTTATAAACGAGGTTCAGTTTGTCGATCAGTTCGCCGGCATTGCGCGTGGCATTGTCCATTGCGGCCATGCGGGCGCCCATCTCGCCTGCGGCGTTTTCCAGCAGGGCGGACAGGATAATCGTATCGACATAACGCGGCAGGAGCACGTTGAGGATTTCCTCCTCGTCGGGCTCGTATTCATAGACAGCGCCGCCGAGATCGGGGCGATTGACGCTTTCATCAATCGCATCAACGGCCGGGATCAGCGTCTGGGCCCGCGGCTTCTGCGAAATCACGGAGACAAATTCCGACGAGATGAGCTCGCAGATATCGAACTCACCGGCGGCGAACATGTCGCGGACGATCAGGCCGAATTTCGATGCGGCATCGCGCCCGGCAGTCTTGCCACCCGAGAGATCGTATTGCTTCACGATCAGGTCGCTGTAGAGGCGCTTGAGCTGGTCTGCGCCCTTCTTGCCGACGGTGATGATCCTGACTGTCTTGCCGGCCGCCTGCAGCGCGGTAATGCGCTCGCGAGCCTTGCGGGCGATGTTGGTGTTGAAACCACCACACAGGCCACGGTCGGCTGTCAGCACCAGCAGTAGAACCGAATCGGACTTGCCCGTCCCCACCAGAAGCGGAGGGGCACCCGGAGAATCCTTCATCGAGGCCGACAGATTCGCCATGACGGACGCCATGCGCTCGGCATAAGGCCCGGCCGCTTCGGCTGCGTCCTGTGCCCGGCGCAATTTGGCCGCGGCCACCATCTGCATCGCCTTGGTGATCTTCTGCGTGGATTTCACGCTGGAGATGCGATTGCGAAGCTCTTTAAGCGAAGCCATGCGGCTCTCCTAAACCCTGACCCTAAGCGAAGTTCTTCGTGAAGGCCTCGACCACGGAGGTCAGTTTGCTTTCACTGTCATCGCTCAGCTTCTGTTCGTCGCGGATGCTCGCCAGAAGTTCAGCATGATCGGCATGCAGGTGGCGCAGAAGCTCGGCTTCATACTGGCGCACATTGCCGACCGGAATCTTGTCGAGATAGCCGCGTGTACCCGCAAAGATCACGCAGACCTGTTCTTCCATCGACAGCGGCGAGAATTGCGGCTGCTTCAGAAGTTCGGTCAGGCGCTGGCCCCGGTTGAGCAGACGCTGCGTGGCAGCGTCGAGATCGGAACCGAACTGGGCAAAGGCCGCCATTTCACGGTACTGGGCGAGTTCACCCTTCATCTTGCCGGCAACCTGCTTCATCGCCTTCGTCTGAGCCGCAGAGCCCACGCGGGACACGGACAGACCGACGTTGACGGCCGGGCGAATACCCTGGAAGAAGAGATCGGTTTCGAGGAAGATCTGGCCATCGGTGATCGAGATCACATTGGTCGGAATATAGGCCGACACGTCATTGGCCTGGGTTTCGATGATCGGCAGGGCGGTCAGCGAACCGGAACCCAGTTCGTCATTCATCTTGGCCGCACGTTCCAGCAGGCGGGAGTGCAGATAGAAAACGTCACCCGGATAGGCTTCGCGGCCCGGCGGGCGGCGCAGAAGGAGCGACATCTGACGATAGGCCACGGCCTGCTTCGAGAGATCATCATAGACGATGAGGGCGTGCATGCCGTTATCGCGGAAATATTCGCCGATCGTACACGCGGTAAACGGTGCGAGGAACTGCATCGGAGCCGGATCAGACGCGGTGGCCGCGACCACGGTGGTGTATTCCATGGCGCCGTTTTCCTCGAGCGTTTTCACGATCTGGGCAACGGTGGAGCGCTTCTGGCCGACAGCGACATAGACGCAATAGAGCTTCTTGCTCTCGTCATCGCTTTCATTGACCTGCTTCTGGTTCAGAATGGCGTCGATCGCGATGGCGGTCTTGCCGGTCTGACGGTCGCCAATGATCAGCTCGCGCTGACCCCGGCCAATCGGGATCATGGCATCGACGGACTTGATGCCGGTCGCCATGGGCTCGTGCACGGACTTCCGCGGGATGATGCCCGGGGCCTTCACGTCCACGCGGCGGCGCTCGGTCGCATCAATCGGGCCCTTGCCGTCAATCGGCTCGCCCAGCGCGTTCACGACGCGGCCAAGGAAACCCTTGCCAACACCGGTGTCCACGATGGAGCCGAGACGCTTGACCGTATCGCCTTCTTTCAGGCCGCGGTCTTCGCCGAAAATCACGCAACCGACATTGTCGCGCTCCAGGTTCAGAGCCATGCCCTTCACCCCGCCCGGGAATTCCACGAGCTCACCGGCGCGAACCTCGTCGAGGCCGTAGACGCGGGCAATCCCGTCACCTACGGACAGGATCTGGCCAACGTCCGAGACTTTCGAGTCGGCGCCATAATTCTTGATCTGATCTTTGAGAATTGCGGAAATTTCCGCAGCACGGATGTCCATGGCGCTTCTAAGCCTCTTTCATCGCTGTCCGGAGCCCGTCGAGCTTGGTCCGAAGGGAGGAATCATACATGCGCGAACCGACCTGAACGATCAGCCCGCCGAGAATGTCCGGATTTTCGTGAGTCCGGACGTCAACTTCACGCCCGAGGGCGCGTTTCAAGGACGCTGTCAAAGCGTCAATTTCCTTGGCCGTCAGCTTGGCAGCACTGGTGACATCCGCAGATACCACACCGCGCGCCGCAGCCGCCATTTTGGCATAGGCCGCTGCAATCAGCCCGAACTCGCCGGCGCGGCCGTTTTCAGCCGCCACTTTCAGCGCGTTCCGGGTCATATCCTGAAAACCGGCCTTTTCGGCAATCGCCGTGATGATTCCGGATTTGGCATCGCCATCGACCATCGGGCTTTTCAGCGCGGCCGACAGCTCCTCGCTGCCTGCCAGCAACTCGCCCAGAGCAGCCATGTCGGCTTCGACCTTGTCCGCCAATTTGGCGTCCGAAGCCAGCTCGAACAGGGCGCTGGCATACCGTCCGGCTGCGCCGGTGATTGTTACGTGATCACCACTCATCTGACCGTTCTGTCGCCTGCCTTTGCTGATTGTATTTGCGCGTCGATTTGATCAACCGCCAAATACTTGAGAACATTGCGAAATCTGAAGCACGCTTTCGCCCTTGAGACGCGCGCTTCTCCAGTTGCGCGCCCGCTTAGCATAGGGCCTATCAGGCGGCAACCCGCTTGCGTCATTATCGGCATGGCTTGATTGCTTCAGAAAAAGCACGAAAAGTGACCGCGGGGCGTTCGGCATGCACAATGGGGAGAGTGGCATGCACGATATCGGGGTAATCGGTCTGGGCGCGATGGGCCTGGCCAGTGCGTGGGCGGCAAGCCGCGCCGGGGCCAGAATCATCGGTTTTGACCAGTTCCCACAGAATCACCGCCAGGGCTCCAGCCATGGCGAAACCCGGATGATTCGCGGCCTCTACAGCGAAGGACGGGTCTATATGCCGCTGCTTGACCGCGGCTATGCGCTCTGGGGAATGCTCGAAGCGGACGCCGGCGAAACGCTGCTCGAAGCCCGCGGCGGTCTGGATATCGCGGCCGAAGGCTCCGCGCTGCTTCGGGAAGTGCAGGCCTGCGCCGACATGTATGACCGCCCGTGTATTCTGATGGATGCGATGACGGTCAATGAATGCTGGCCCGCCCTGAACCTTCCGGACACGTGTGCGGCCATCATGTCTCGCGAGAGCGGTGTTCTGTTGAGCGACCGCGCCAATATGGCCATGGCCAGGCTGGCGCAGGACAACGGTGCCGACCTGAACTGGGAAACGCCGGTTCTGAGTGTCACGCCGGATACAGACGGATTTGTGATCCGCACCCATAAGGGTGATTCGCGCGTCCGCCGCGTGATCAACGCCGCCGGACCCTGGGCTGACCGCTTTTATCCCGGCCTTCAGAACGTCCTGACCGTCGAGCGGCAGGTTGTGGGCTATTTTGACGGGCCGGACGGCGATGTGCCGCCTTTCCAGCGCGAACTGGATGATGGCCGGCGCGTCTATCTCTTGCCGGCCGCCGAGCCGGGGCGATGGAAACTCGGTCTCTACCATCATCGCCGGCAGCGCGGCCCGTCGCATTGCGGGTCCAGCGAGGTGGATGCCGAAGACCGCCGGATTCTGACCGGCTGCCTGAAAGCTGTCTTGCCGGACTGTCCGCCGCCGGACCGGTTCGAGGTTTGCCGCTTCACCAACACGGAAGATGGACGATTCGTGATTGATCACGCTGCCGATCTTCCGGACATGGTGCTGGTCGCGGCCTGTTCGGGCCATGGCTACAAGTTCGCGCCGGCGGTCGGCGAAGCGGCTGTGGCACTGGCGCTGGATCTACCGCCGCCGGTCGATCTCTCGCCGTTTACGCTGGCGCGTCAGACAAAACTGTAGGGTTCAATGTCTATTGTAACGCGGACCGATGAAACCGGTTTCATGTTTTTCTTCCAGGCCCAGAGCCAGGCGGAAAGGTCGACATCCCGATCTGCGCGGATCAGCATGCGCCGCCGGTGCCAGCCCCGGACCATGCCATAGCGCGGTTCGGCCGGTCCCCAGATCTGGATGCCGTCGGCGTTCGGCGCCTTGCGGGCCCATTCCCGCGCCACCGCATCGGCTTGCGAGGGGTCTCTGGCTGAAATGATAATCGCCGCGAGCCGGCCATAGGGCGGCAGGCCGAGCAGTTCGCGGGCCATGGTTTCGGTTTCCATGAAGCGATCCCGGTCACCGGCGACCAATGCGGCGATGGCATCATGTTCCGGATCATGGGTTTGCAGAAAGGCCCGGCCCGGACGATCAGCCCGGCCCGCCCGCCCCGCGACCTGAACCAGCGTCTGATAGGTTCGTTCGCCGGCGCGCGGGTCGCCGCCGGCCAGACCCAGATCGGCATCGACGACACCAATGAGGGTGAGGTTGAGGAAGTTATGGCCCTTGGCGGCAATCTGTGTGCCGACGAGAATATCAATCTCGCCGCGCTCCATGCGGTCGATCAGCGCCAGCAATTTCTCGGCTGAGTGAGCCGTATCTGAGGAGAGGATTTCGATGCGCGCGTCGGGAAAACGCGCCCTGGCTTCTTCGGCCACTCGCTCGACGCCCGGCCCGACACTGGTCAGGGAATCAATGGCCCCGCATTCCGGGCATTTGTCGGGGCGCAGCATGGAAAAGCCGGTGAGATGGCAGATCAGCCGTCCTGTATAACGATGCTCTGTCAGATAGGCGTCGACAGCGGGCGATTTCATCTTGTGTCCGCAATCGCGGCACAGGACGAGCGGCGCATAGCCTCGCCGATTCAGGTACAAAAGCACCTGCTCCTTGCGCGCCAGCGTCTCGGCCATCGCCTCGACCAGAGGATTGGAAAGCCACATCCCCCTCGCGGGCCGGTTCGGTTCCTCGCGAAGATCGATGGTCGTGATTTCGGGCAGAACCGCTTTGCCGATGCGGTCGGGAAGCTGGATATAGGCATAGCGCCCGGCCCGCGCATTCGCGAGGCTTTCAATCGAGGGCGTGGCCGACGCCATGACGATGGGCGCTTGCGAGGCCCGTGCCCGCACGACTGCCAGATCGCGCGCCTGATAATGCAATCCGTCGCCCTGCTTGTAGGTCGCGTCATGTTCTTCATCGACGACGATAAGGCGCAGATTCTGGAAAGGCAGGAACAGAGCCGAGCGCGCGCCAATGACAATCCGTGCGCGATTCTCATTGACCTCCCGCCAGATTCGGCGGCGTTCCTTGTGACCCTGATCGGAATGCCAAAGCGCCGGTTCGGCGTTAAAACGCGATATAAATCGCGCGGTCACGGCGCGGGTCAGGGCAATTTCGGGCAGAAGGACGAGAATCTGTGCATCCGGGTCTCGGCGCAACGAATGGGCTATGGCCTCGAAATAGACTTCCGTCTTGCCCGAACCCGTCACGCCATCCAGCAAAGCCGCCTGAAAGCCGCCGGCAGTAATCATGCGTTTCAGCTGATCCGCGGCCTCGGCCTGTTGCGGGACCAGATCGACGCCCGGCCCGTCCGGATCCGGCGGATCGAACGGCGGGTCCGCCGGGCGCTCGATCCGCACCAGACCGCCGGCCTTGGCCAGCCCCGACACCACGCCGGGCGTCACGCCGGCCAGACGCGCCAGTTCCGCCGCGGAATTCGGCCCATATTCGGTGACGGCCTCGATGACACGGGTTCGCGCCTCGGTCATGCGCGCGGGCAGGTCTCCCGCCGCGTCAAACTGGATTTCGGTGGGCGATGGCATGAGCGAATCCTCGCTGCGTAACACCATGCGCAGGACCAGCCCCGGCCATTGCACCAGGTATCGCGCTGACCAGTTTACAAATTCGATCATCGCCTCCGAGAGGGGCGGGGCTTCATAAACGCTCTCGACACTTTTGAGATTGCGGCTGCCATCATCGGACGAGAGCGCCCAGACGACGCCGCGCGCCGAGCGCTTGCCCAGCGGCGCGCGAACATGGTCGCCGATACGCAGCTCCATCCCGTCCGGCACCGCATAATCGAACGGTTCCGGCAAGGGCATGGGAAACAGGATGGAGGCCTTGGCTTTGAGAGGGGGCGTGCGACTCATACCTCCATAGTGGGAGTTCGCATCGGTTCTGCAAATGATCTTCTGCCGCGTTTACGGAACGCCAATGCCTGTCGGCTATAAAGGCCTCAATACAAATCCGAAAACGGATGGTGGGACATTGACAGATTTTACGACACAGCCGGGCGCTGCGCCCGATGCGATGGATCGCGCCATGGTGCGCCAGATGCTGATGAATAATCCCGACTGGGTTCGCGAAGACACCGAATTGCTGTCGCATCTGGCAGCGGCACCTGCTGCCAGGGGTGTGGCGGATCTGGGCTTTGTGGTGCGCGAGAAGCTGCTGGACGAGGTTCGCGCGCTGAAGCGGCGCGAGCAGGCGATTGCGGATCATGCTCGCAATAATCTGGCTTTGCTGGCGCGGGCCCAGATGTTTGTTCTGTCGCTGATGGAATGTGCCGGTCTGGACGAGCTGGACTACAAACTCGCCTGGGAAGCCCCGGCCGCGCTGGGCGTTGAAAAGGTCCGCCTGTTTCTTGAAGGCGCAACGCCGATGATAGTGTCCGAAGCCATTCATGCCTGCGGGCAAGGTCTGGCAGACGAGCTGTTGGGCGACGAGAATGACTTCACCGGCGGCTGTGCCCCACGAACCGCGCGCACGCTCTATGGCGAAGACATGGGCAGTCACGCCCTCTGCCGGATTGAGGCCGGGGGCCGCACCGGGCTGCTGGCGCTGGCGGCAACCGAACCCGACCAGTTTCATACCGGACAGGGCACGGAAATCCTGAATTTCGTCGCCCGCGCCGTCGAGCGCCTGATGGATAAATGGCTGAGCGAGACCTGAGCACGTCTGCCGATACGGCATTGGACGACTGGCTGGGCTATCTGGCCGGCGAGAAGCGTTACAGCCCGAAAACGCTTGAAAGTTATGGCCGGGATGTCTCGGCCTTTCTGAACTTCCAGTTCGCCCATCGCGGGACACGCCTGACTCTTCGACATCTGGGTGATCTGAAGGCCACCGATTTTCGCGCCTGGCTGGCGGATCGGCGGCGCGATGGTGTCTCCGCGCGATCCCTCGCGCGGTTCCTGTCTTCGGTGCGCAGCTTCTATCGCTATCTGGAAAAACGCCGCGGCGTCGAATGCAGCGCGCTCGGGCTCGTCGAAACGCCGAAAGTGCCGCGCAGCCTGCCCAAGCCCGTGAGCGCTGATGCCGCCCGGCAGATGATTGCCGAGACCGGCGCGCGGGATATGCCCGACTGGATCGCTGCCCGCGATGCAGCAGTGCTGCTTATGCTCTATGGATGCGGCCTCCGGATCAGCGAAGCGCTGGCGATCACGGTGGAGGACTTGCCACTCGGCGATGTCCTGCGCGTGACCGGCAAGGGCCAGAAAACGCGGCTGGTGCCGGTCCTGCCGGCCGTCCGCGAGGCGATGGCGGCCTATGTCGCGCTCAGCCCGTTCAGCCCGGATTCCGGCGAGCCGGTCTTCCGCGCTTTACGCGGCGGCGCACTGGGTGCACGGGCCGTGCAGGAGCTCGTCGTCAATCTGCGGTCCCGGCTGGGCCTGCCCGCCAGCGCCACGCCGCATGCGCTGCGGCACAGCTTTGCCACCCATCTTCTGGCAGGCGGCGGTGATCTGCGCACGATCCAGGAATTGCTGGGACATGCCAGCCTGTCGACCACGCAGGTCTATGCGGCCGTCGAAGGCGCGCATCTGACGGCCGTTCATGCCGCTGCGCATCCACGCGCCCGGCGGCGCTGATACCGGGATTGGCCTGATCTGCCCTTTCCCCTGGCCCCGCCCTGCCGCTTCGCTCTCTACCCGGCTTCACCCGGAAAAGCAGGATTTCCAGCCGTTTCAGACGTTTTTTCAAACTCGCCCTGGCCGACCCTTTCCTCGCCGTCCGCCCGGCGCTTTTCACCCCTCTTGCTTCCTGCTCCAGATCTGATACTTTGTATTTCAAAGTTCTTTGGAGGAAGTCATGACGGACTCAAGCAATACGGATCTGGACTATCTGCGCAATGTCGCGGAATCGGGTGCGCAGGCGCCGCTGATCGGCGGGCGATTTCTGGTGATTTGGGGCGGACTTGCCGTCATCGCGTGTGTGGCGCACTGGTCGATCCTGGCGGAGGTCATTCCGATAGAGCCCCAATATGTGGGGGCCGTCTGGCTGGCCTATGGCGTCATCGGATTGTTGGCCAATTTCGTCGCCGCCCGCGGATTATCGACCAAACCCGGCATCGGCTCGATCGGGAACCGCGTATACCGGGTTGCCTGGCAATATGTCGGCATCGGCATCGGCCTATATCTGGCGGGCGTGCTGTTTTCCGTGACGGCGCTGGATGCCTCGCCGGTCCTGTTTGATTCCATCCTGACGATTGCGCTGTTTGGCTATTCCATCGCTTTTGCCGTCACAGCCGCGCTGTCGTCGGAAAAATGGCTTTACGGTCCGGCCTGGATGTCGATTGCCGGAGCCGCTCTATCGCCAGCGTTTTACGGCCGGCCCGAGCTTTATCTTCTGATCGCAGCGATCATTCTGTTTGCGGCGGTCGTGCCCGGCATGCGGCTGATGGGCAAGGAGCCCGCGTCCAGCCATGAGTGATGCAGAGTTCAACGCCGCAGCGCTGGACGAGGTCATTCACGGCAAATTGCGCCTGGGCATCATGGCCTATCTCTCTTCGGTGAGCACGGCGAGTTTTACCGAGCTGAAAGAGAAAACCGGGGCGTCGGATGGAAATCTGTCCGTCCACATGCGCAAGCTGGAAGAGGCGGGCTACGTCGCGGTGGATAAAAGGTTTGTCAAACGGCGCCCCCGCACAACGCTGGCGCTGACCCCGGCGGGACGCAAGGCCTGGATCACCTATCTGGATGAATTGCGGCGGCTGACCGGCGCTTAGGCTGCGGCGCGTTCGCGCTGCAGGGCGAAACGGACAATCGTCACGCCATCTTCCTCGCGCGTGCCCGCCTCGACGAATCCCGTCTTTTCCAGAACCCGTTGTGACGCAATCAGATGCGGGAGGGTCTCGGCGATAACTTCGCGGATCTGACCCGTGGAGAAGGCCCAGTCGATGAGGGCATTGACGGCTTCGGTCGCCAGACCCTGTTCGCGAAACGAGGTCAGCATGGAATAGGCGATTTCAACCACGCCGTCCTTGCCGGGAGGCCCCTTGAACCCGCCGCCGCCGACAAGGCGGTCCATGCCGCCGATAAAGTCCGGCCAGATGAACGCCCAGAAATACCAGCCTTCCGTGCCGGGATGTTCTGTCAGCTTCAATTCGCACGCATTCATGGCCGGCTGATCCATCAGGTCCGGCGGCCAGCTGGCTTCGGACATGACATTCAAGGCCTCGAAAAAGGCCGCCGGCGCCCGCGATTGCAGACCGGCCAGGCGCGCATCCAGCGCCACCAGTTTCAGTCGTTCTGCATTGATAGCCAACATGGGCGACATCCTGCACAGCAAGGCGGCCTGCAACATAGCCGCCGAAAAATCTCATTGTCCGAACACAGACCAGAACGCCTCGCAAACGCCAGCCTGACGGGGGCGTTTATAGCATGATTTGCTGATTCGCGTTCTGAACTTTTTGTCAGAATGGGTTTTTTTTTACGCCTGCATCGTCCAGCCCTCGACGCCCATCGCCGCCTGCCGGATGGCTTCGGTCATGGTCGGGTGCGGGTGAGAGGTGCGGGCTATGTCTTCCGACGACGCCCGGAATTCCAGCGCCAGGCAAAGCTCGGCGATCATCTCTCCCACACCCTTGCCGATCATGTGGGCCCCTAGCAATTCATCCGTCTCGGCATCGGCCAGCAGCTTGACCATGCCGTCGGTCTCATGGTTCGCCCGCGCCCGGGAATTGGCCATGAAGGAGAATTTGCCGGTCTTGTATTTGCGGCCCTCTTCCTTCAGCTTTTCTTCGGTGGCGCCGACCGAGGCAATTTCCGGGTGGGTATAGACGACGCCCGGAATGGCGCCGTAATTGACGTGCCCGGCCTTGCCGGCGATGCGCTCGGCGCAGGCTGTGCCTTCATCCTCGGCCTTGTGCGCCAGCATGGGCCCGTGGGTACAGTCGCCCACAACCCAGACGCCTTCGGCGCTGGTCTGGAACTGATCATTGGCAATGAAGCCGCGCTTGTCCGGCTCGATTCCGACATTCTCCAGCCCGAGCCCTTTCGTATAGGGCCGCCGGCCAATGCAGACGATGGCGACATCCGCCTCGAAGGACTTCTCCTTGCCGCCATCGGCGGCCTCGGTGGCAATGGTCAGGCCGTCCCCGGTCTTCTCGATGCCGGTCACCTTGCGGGCCAGCTCGAAAGCAAAGCCCTGCTTCTTGAAAATGCGCTGGGCCTGTTTGGCGATTTCGCTGTCGATGCCGGGCAGAATGCGGTCGAGATATTCAACCACCGTCACCTCGGCACCCAGGCGGCGCCAGACCGAGCCGAGCTCAAGGCCGATCACGCCCGCCCCGATCAGGACGAGTTTTTTCGGCACTTCGCTCAATTCCAGTGCACCGGTGGACGAAACAATCCGCTCCTCGTCAATCTCGACGCCGGGCAGAGGCGTCACCTCCGAGCCTGTCGCGATCACGATGTTTTTGGTCTCAAGGGTTTGCTTGCCGTCGGGGCCGTCGACTTCGACTTTCCCCTTGCCCGCAATCCGGCCCTTGCCGCGAATATGGTCAACCTTGTTCTTCTTCAGAAGGAAGGCGACACCCTCGGTGAGGCCCTTCACGGCCTCGGCCTTGCCTTCCATCATCTTCGGCAGATCATAGCTCAGCCCGTTCACCTTGATGCCCAGCCCCTCGAAATCCTTCGCGGCGGCTTCATACAATTCCGATGAATGAAGCAAGGCCTTGGACGGGATGCATCCGACATTCAGGCAGGTGCCGCCGAGCGTCTCGCGCATTTCCACGCAAGCCGTCTTCAGCCCCAGCTGTCCGGCGCGGATGGCGCAGTTATAGCCGCCGGGACCACCGCCGATAATGACGACATCATAGACTTCGGACATGGGGCGGCTCCTGCAATGGATGAAACGAACACGTCTGCGACTCGCTGTCGTGTAACGCCAATCTAGGCACGCTTCTACCCCGGTTCAACGCTGCGCCTTGACAATAGTTGAGCGTTAAACCAATAATCGTTTAACGTTAAACTTTAAAGGTGTGATATGACATCTTCCCGTCGCCGCTTTCTGCAAATTCTCGGCAGCTCGGCCGTCATTCTGGCGGCTGCCGGAACCGGCTTCGTATTAACCCGCGAGCCCGTTGGAGCCCGAGCGCCCTGGCGCAATGCCGGTAGCTATCCAGACCCGATGCGGCGCGCCCTGTCCTGGGCGGTTCTGGCACCGAACCCGCACAACCGGCAGCCCTGGATCGTCGACCTGATCAGCGAGACGGAGGCCGTGCTGTATTGCGATATGGACAGGCGGCTCCCTGAGACGGACCCCTTTGATCGCCAGATCACCATCGGGCTTGGGTGTTTTCTGGAAATATTCCGGCAGGCCGCCGCCGAAGACGGTTTTGCTGCAGAGGTCGAGGTTTTCCCGGAAGGCGAGCCTCAGCCGCGTCTCGATCAGCGCCCCGTCGCGCGCATGTCCCTGACGCCGGGCGGCGAGGCCGACCCCCTATTTGCCTTCATTCCGGACCGCCGCACCAATCGAAACCCCTACGACACTGAACGAGATGTACCGGAAACAGCGCTGGCCGCCATGCAAACAGCCGCTGGAGACCGTCTATCGACGGGCTTTGTCGCAAGCGGGGCGCGCCGCGATGCGTTGCGGTCCCTGTGTCAGGAGGCGAGCCGGGTTGAGCAGATCACCCCCGCGACGTGGCAGGAGAGCCTCGATGTGATGCGGATCGGCCGCCGCCAGATCGAGGCCCATCCCGACGGCATAGCCATTACGGGTGCCATGATGGAGGCGCTGCAAATAGCGGGCATCATGACGACCGAAACCATGGCTGATCCCGATCATCGCGCCTTTGGCGAAAGCCTGTCCATGCAGGCAGGCTGGTCGCAAACCGCCATGGCGTTCTTCTGGATGCGAACGAGCAGCAATACCCGCGCGGAGCAGATTGATGCCGGTGCAGCTTATCTGCGGGCGGCACTGTCCGCGACTCGCGACGGCCTGGCCATGCAGCCCATGAGCCAGTCCCTGCAGGAATACCCGGAGATGGCCGAGCTGTATCGCGAGGTGCATCAGCGGCTCGCACCCGAGGGTGGGACGCTACAGATGCTCGCGCGTCTGGGATATGCCCGCCCGGTATCTGAAGCGCCCCGCTGGCCGCTGGAGACCCGATTGCGTGAGAGCGCGTAAGCTGGCCGGATGAGCGATTCTCCTCCCCCCCCGGATGACCTGTTTTCTGTCCTCACCGAGATCGGAATTATCCATCAGCTGAGCTCGACTGCTTTTGAACGTGTTCTGCCTGATGATATGCGGCTGTCGCACTTTACTCTGCTACATCACCTCGCCCGCCTGGGCGGCGGTTGGAGCCCGGCCCGGCTGGCCAGCGCATTGCAGGTCACCAAGGGCGCTATCACCAATACGGTCAAACGGATGGAAGCGAAGGGTTATGTTTGCGTCGAACCGGCCCCGGACGATGGCCGCAGCAAGCAGGTCAGCCTGACGCCCGCGGGCCTCGCCCGCAGAAATGAAGCACTGATGATGGCGGTCCCGGCACTGGCGCCGATCGCCGAAAACATCTCTGCGGACGAGGCGGCGGCGGCCCTGCCGTTTCTCACCAAGCTCAGGACCGTTTTCGACAAGGCCCGGGACTGACCCGGCGGCAATTCGCGCCGCCGCCCCGATGGAACCTGCTGCCGCGAAGCAACGTTATCCTCTCAAGCGGAAGAGGAGGACGGAATGGCCTTCACAACCCAGAATCAAGACGCAAAACGTCCGCGGCGGACGCTCGCGCGCGGTATTCTCAAGGGCGGGCTGATCGGTGCCGCTATTGGCCTGGCCGGCGCCATCGCCATCATTGTCGGCCTCGGAGCCGTACGCCCGACCGAGCCGTTCGCATGGGAAGCCTTCGTCTATCTCGGCCTCGAGGCCGGTCTGGCCGGGACGATCATCGGTGGACTGCTGGCCGGACTCAGCCGGTTGCGCAATACGCGCTAACGCAGAATGCCACGGGTGCTGGCCCATCGCGCCAGCCAGAAATAGCCGAGAATGGACAGGAAGATCACGGCCGAGAAGATCACCGAGCCGATACCGCCCATCATTTCCATCGCATTGGTGAAGCCATAGCTGTAGATAGCCCCGATGACGAAGCTGATCAGGCTGATGAGGAACATCAGCGACGCCGCCTTCTTCCGCATCAGGAGGAGCACGGCACCCGCGACAGCGCCCCAGACCGATATTGCCCAGGTCGCCTCATACCAGGCCGGAAAGCCGTAGAAATAGGCAAGCTGCTCTTCAGTAAAGCTCGACATGTAGAAGTCGAGCCGCAATTGAGTGGCAGTATAGTCAAACGCCCCCATGGCGAACCATAACAGGCCGATTACAGACAGAATCCAGAACCAGAGCGGCGTTTTTGCGCGTATCTCGGACATGATCATTTCCTCCCCTTGAGGACACCACGCTAGCGCGAAACCGGACGAAAGGGGAGGGGAGCGTTGTGAGTTTCAGGAAAATGTGTTCGCGCTTCTGCGGCGGGTAATGAACCGCGTCATTCCGGGGCGAGCGAAGGCGAGTACCCGGAACCCATGCCGTGCCGCCAATGTTCCGGCAGAGGTCCCGGATCAGGCTGACGCCTGTCCGGGATGACGGCGTGACGATTGCCCTAGATATCAAACAGAAGACGCTGCGGGTCTTCCAGGGCTTCCTTGACGCGGACGAGGAAGGTGACGGCTTCTTTGCCGTCGACAATGCGGTGATCATAGGAGAGCGCCAGATACATCATCGGGCGGATCACCACCTGGCCATTCTCCGCGACCGGGCGCTCCTGAATCTTGTGCATGCCGAGAATGCCCGATTGCGGCGCATTCAGGATCGGCGTTGACAGCAACGAGCCGAAAATCCCGCCATTGGAAAGGGTGAAGGTTGCGCCCTGCATCTCGTTGATCGAGAGCTTTCCATCGCGCGCCTTGGTGCCGAGCTCGATGATTTTCTTCTCGATATCGGCGAGAGACATGGTGTCAGCATCACGCACGACCGGCACGACCAGGCCGCGCTCGGTCGAGACCGCCACGCCCATATCGTAATAATTCTTGTAAACAATCTCGTCGCCGTCGATCTCGGCATTGACGTTCGGAATTTCCTTCAGCGCATTGACACAGGCCTTCACGAAGAAACTCATGAAGCCGAGCTTGACGCCATGCTTGGCGACAAAGGCGTCCTGATGGGTCTTGCGCGCCGTCAGGATGGCCGTCATGTCCGCCTCATTGAAGGTGGTGAGCATGGCGGCGGTGTCCTGCGCCTCTTTCAGGCGGCGGGCGATGGTCTGGCGCAGACGGGTCATCTTCACCCGCTCTTCACTGCGGTCACCGGACGCCGCAGACGCCGGAGCCTTGTCCGCTGGCCGGGCCGCCGGTTCGGGTGAACGCGCGCCGGCTTCAACGGCTTTCAGAGCGTCGCCCTTGGTGACCCGTCCGTCGCGGCCCGTGCCTTCAACCTTTGCCAGATCGAGGTCGTTTTCCTCGGCGATACGCGCTGCCGACGGCATGGCCTTCACGTCGGATGACGCGGCCGGCTTGCCCTCGGCCTTGGCGTCTTTTTTGGGCTGATCCTTTTCCGGGGTACCGGCTTTTGCCGCGCCGCCTTCGCGGATACGAGCGATCACATCACCGGGGGCGACCATGTCGCCCTCTTCGGCCTTGCGCTCTTCCAAGACGCCATCGACCGGGCACGGCACTTCAACGGCGACCTTGTCGGTTTCGATCTCGACCAGCGCCTGATCCTTTTTCACCGCGGCGCCGACATCGACCAGCCAGGCCCCGACCGTGCCTTCGGAGACGCTCTCGCCCATTTCCGGGATTTTGGCATCGACGAGGCTGTCATCGCTGCGCGATGCGTCTGCGGAGGCGCTTTCGTCTTCGTTAGAAGAATCCTCATCGTCAGTGGACTCGTCTTTTCCAGAGCCGGCGTCGGCCTCGTCTTTCGCTTCTGCGGATTCGTCCGCAGTGTCGTCGTCCTCGCTCGAATCACTGTCATCCGAGGTGTCGTCAGCAGCCTTCTGATCGTCTTTTTTGTCGCCACCGATCACGGCGAGCCGCGCCCCGATCTCGACCGTTTCACCTTCAGCCGCAACAATCTGGGTCAGGATACCGTCTTCTTCGGCGCGCACCTCGATGGACACCTTGTCGGTCTCCAGCTCGACCAGAATGTCATCCTTCTTCACCGTGTCGCCTTCGGAAAAATTCCAGCTGCCGACCGTGGCTTCGGATACGGATTCACCCAGTTCGGGGACATTGATATCAGTCATGGCGTTCGTGTCCTTCGTGTCGCGATCAGGCGAGTGCTTCGTCGATCAGGGCGGATTGTTCGGATTTGTGAGCGGCGGCAGTACCGGCGGCGGTCGAGGCAGCAGCCGAACGGCCGGCATATTTGGGCCGGGATTGCGTATTTCCGGTCTGGATCAGCACCCAGTCGAGCGTCGGCTGGATGAAAGTCCACGCGCCCATATTCTGGGGCTCTTCCTGGCACCAAACGAGTTCGGCGTTCGGAAAGCGCGAGAATTCCTGCAGCATGGAACGCGCCGGAATCGGGTAGAATTGTTCGACCCGCAAGAGATAAATATCATCGATACCCTTCTCCTCGCGCGCTTCAAGCAGGTCGTAATAGACCTTGCCGGAGCACATCACGACACGGCGGATCCCGTCGTCCCCGACCAGCTTGGTGGAGGTCACCTCCGACGCGCCTTCGGGGCGGTTGGACGGATCGGCATCGTCCCACAAAACCCGGTGAAAAGACGAACCATCACTCATCGCCGCCAGCGAGGATATGCACTTCTTGTGACGCAGCAGGGATTTCGGCGTCATCAGGATCAGGGGCTTGCGGAAGCCCCGGTGAATCTGGCGGCGCAGGATGTGGAAGTAATTTGCCGGGGTTGAACAATTGGCGACCTGCATATTGTCCTGTGCGCACAGCTGCAGGAAGCGCTCAAGCCGGGCCGAGGAGTGTTCCGGCCCCTGCCCCTCATAGCCATGCGGCAAGAGCATGACGAGGCCCGACATACGCAGCCATTTACGTTCGCCGGCAGCGAGGAACTGGTCGATAATGACCTGCGCGCCATTCACGAAATCGCCGAACTGGGCTTCCCACATGACCAGCGTATTGGGCGCGGACAGCGAATAGCCGTATTCAAAACCAAGGACCGCCTCTTCCGACAGCATGGTGTCGATGACTTCATAGCGGATGGGTTCGGTGCCGAGCTGATTCAACCGTGTGTGCTTTTCACCCGTCGTCTGGTCGATGATGTGGGAATGACGCTGGGAGAAGGTGCCGCGCCCGGAATCTTGACCGGACAGGCGCACCGGGAAGCCTTCATCGAGCAGGGTGGCAAAAGCGAGGCTTTCCGCCGTTGCCCAGTCCAGGCCCTCGCCGGATTCTATGGCGTTGCGGCGGCCTTCCAGCACGCGGCGCAACGTCTTGTGCACGTCCACATCGTCGGGGATTTCGGTCAGCTTCCTGCCAAGCTCTTTGAGCTTGTCATTCGGCACGGCGGTCTCGCCGCGGCGGTCATCCTCTTCCGGCAGGCCGAGACCTGACCAGACACCGTCCAGCCAGTCCGCATCCTTTGACTTGAAATCCTTGCCCTTCTCGAACTCGGCATCGAGAAAGTCATCAAACTCGCGCGCCATGGCGTCGGCATCCTCATCGGTGAGAACGCCTTCGGCGACGAGACGCTGCTGGTAAAGCTCGCGCGTCGTCGGATGGGTCTTGATGATCTGATACATTTGCGGCTGGGTGAAGGACGGATCATCGCCTTCATTATGGCCGTAGCGACGATAGCAGAACATATCGACGATGGCGTCCTTGCCGAAAAGCTGGCGATATTCGGTCGCCATTTTCGCGGCATAGACGACCGCTTCGGGATCATCGCCATTCACGTGGAAGATCGGCGCCTGCACCATCAGGGCCACATCCGACGGATAGGGCGAGGAGCGCGAATCCTTCGGGTCGGTGGTAAAGCCGATCTGGTTGTTGACGATGAAGTGGATGGCCCCGCCGGTGCGATGGCCTTTCAGGCCTGACAGGCCGAAGCATTCCGCCACAATACCCTGCCCGGCAAAAGCGGCATCGCCATGCAACAAGAGCGGCAGGACCTGGCGTGAGGTGCTGGCATCGTCGCCCTGCTCGCGGCGGTATTTGGTCTGTTTGGCGCGCGCCTTGCCCAGCACGACCGGGTCCACCGCTTCGAGGTGGGACGGATTGGCCGTCAGGGACAAATGGACCGTCTTGCCATCGAATTCGCGGTCGGATGACGCGCCGAGGTGATATTTCACATCGCCGGAGCCGAACTCGCCGCCTTGCGTCGAGCCGCCCTGGAATTCGTGGAAAATCTGGTGATAAGGCTTGCCCATCACCGCCGCCAGAACGTTCAGGCGGCCCCGGTGCGGCATGCCGAGAATCATGTCGGACACGCCCATCTGGCTGCCACGCTTGATGATCTGTTCGAGGCCTGGAACCATGGCTTCGCCGCCATCAATGCCGAAGCGCTTTGTCCCGGGATAGCGTTTGTGAAGGAAGCGTTCGAAGGCCTCGGTCTCGACCAGGCGCGAGAAGATGGCTTTCTTGCCGTCAGCGGTAAAATTAATGCCCTTGTCCGGCCCCTCAAAGCGTTCCTGTAACCAGGCTTTCTCCTGCGGATTGGAGATATGCATGAATTCCACGCCCAGCGTGGAGCAATAGGTGCGGCGCAGAATGTCGAGCATTTCGCGCGGTGTGGCCGTTTCCAGACCGAGATAACCATCGATGAAAATCTCGCGGTCCATGTCCGCGGCCTGAAAGCCATAGGACTCAGGCTGCAATTCCGGCTGCGGACCGAAATCCGACATGGACAATGGATCGAGATTGGCCGCGAGGTGGCCGCGCATCCGGTAGGCGCGGATCATCATGATGGCGCGGATGGAATCCTGCGTCGCCTTGCGGACCTCCGCCGGGTCAGCGTCCGGCAAACGTTCCGCGACTTTCTCGATCAGGGCCGGTTCGGCCGCGCCGTCAATCGCGCCCAGCGCCGAGGTGAGGTCACCATTGACGTCCGACGGCCAGCTTGTGCGTTTCCAGCTGGCGCCGCGCGCGGCCCGGCCGGACGCCGCCGGATCAGCGCCGCTGTCTTCAAAATACTGACGCCATTCATCGGGGACGGAGGCGGGATTCTCCGCCCAGCTGGCCGCCATCTGCTCGACAAAATGGGCGTTGCCGCCATAGAGAAAGGAGGTATCGAGGAAATTCTGATTACGATCAGTGCGCTTTGCGTCTGACATTTTGCTTCCTGCTTGGCCCCACCCCCGCTGGTGGACCTGTTAACTATGTTTCCGGCGAGCCTACCCCCTTTGTAAACCCCAAACCGGACAGGGGCGGTGCCAGAAAATGCGCCGCCGCTCCTGGATTTTGAACGATCGCCTAGCCTTTCAAGACCTCGACCATGGTCGTGCCCAGCCGCGCCGGGCTGTCGGAGACCGTGATTCCGGCCGACTTCATGGCCTCGATCTTGTCTTCCGCGCCCCCCTTGCCGCCAGAAACAACCGCGCCTGCATGGCCCATGGTGCGGCCCGGAGGGGCGGTCCGGCCCGCGATAAAGCCGACGACCGGCTTGGATCGGCCCTTTTTGGCTTCTGATTTCAGGAATTCAGCCGCTTCTTCTTCGGCCGAGCCGCCAATTTCGCCAATCATGACGATGGACTGGGTCTCGTCATCGCCGAGGAAAAGCTCGAGGCAGTCAATGAAATTGGTGCCGTTCACCGGATCGCCGCCAATGCCGATGCAGGTGGACTGGCCGAGGCCCACATCCGAGGTCTGCTTGACCGCTTCATAGGTCAGCGTGCCGGAGCGCGAAACCACGCCGACCGTGCCGCGCTGATGGATGTGGCCCGGCATGATGCCGATCTTGCATTCGCCCGGCGTGATGACGCCCGGACAGTTCGGGCCGATCAGCGCGAGGTGGACCGGTCGAGCGCGCGCTTCACCTTGATCATGTCGGCAACCGGAACGCCTTCGGTGATGGTGACGATCAGCTCGATCCCGGCATCAATGGCTTCAAGGATGGCGTCGCCGGCAAAAGGCGGCGGCACATAGATGACCGAGGCATTGGCGCCGGTCAGGGCAACCGCTTCGGCCACCGTATTGTAAATCGGCAAAGAGAGACTCTTGTCATCATCCCCGTGCCAGGTCTGGCCGCCCTTGCCCGGCGTCACACCGCCAACCATCTGCGTGCCATAGGCCATGGCCTGTTCGGTGTGGAAAGTGCCATTCTTGCCTGTCAGGCCCTGGCAGATCACTTTGGTATTCCTGTCGACGAGTACGGCCATAGTATTCGAACCTCAAGCGGCTTGTTTTGTTTCAATCGGATGGCGTTCAAACGCCAGAATGCGGGATGTGTAATGGTCCGGCAGCGGAATGGGGCGGCGGGTTTCGACGTCCGCACAGACATAGGTCATCGTGCCGTCGGCCAGCAGTTCATCGCCGCGGAAAATGCCGAAAACATAATCCACAGACGAGGTGCCGAAGCGCTTGCAGCGGAAGCCGATCTGGATCAGTTCGTCCAGCCGCGCCGGGCTACGGAAATTGCAATTGGCGTTGACAGTGAAGAAGTCGAACCCGGCCTTCAGCGTGTCATCCCACATCATGCCGACGGCGCGAAAATACTCGGTCGCGGCATGATCGACGAAGACGAAATAATTGGCGTTGAACACAATCGCCTGCGGGTCGACCTCGGCCCAGCGCACGCGGTGTTCGTGGAAGAAGGTGAATTCGGCGCGGCCCGTCATTCGCCCTCTCCGTTGAAGCGGAACATCAACGCGCCCACGAGCCAGCCGGTCCCGACGGAAATCCCGATGATCATTGCGAACACCACCGGCGGCCCGGCTTCACCAAATTCGATCATAACACGGGCAATCAACAGGCTGATGAGCAAGGGCGTCAGCAAACCGATCATCAGCGAGAAGGCGTAGATATTCCAGCGCATGGCAGACAGACGGCGGCGCAGAAACCAGGCGGCATACCCCCCGGCGGCGACCGGCAAAGCGACCATGAGGAGTATCTGGAGAAGGCCGATCACCGGTTTGCCACCCAGCATGCCGACCCTGCCCTTCGAGGCTGCCTGCGGCAGCACCTCAGGGTGAGGTCTTTGTTACACCTCATGCTGAGGTGCGAGCGAAGCGAGCCTCGAAGCACGTCGACCACCTAACCCTTCACGGCTTTCACGATTTTCTGGGCGGCATCATCAAGATCATCGGCCGAAATCACGTCGAGGCCGGAGGTGTTGATGATCTCCTTGCCCTTCTCGACATTGGTGCCTTCCAGGCGCACGACCAGCGGCACCTTGAGGCCCACTTCCTTGACGGCGGCCACCACGCCCTCGGCGATCACGTCACAGCGCATGATGCCGCCGAAGATGTTGACCAGAATGCCCTTGACGTTCGGGTCGGCGGTGATGATCTTGAAGGCGGCGGTCACCTTTTCCTTCGATGCGCCACCGCCGACATCGAGGAAGTTGGCCGGTTCCGCACCGTAGAGCTTGATGATGTCCATGGTCGACATGGCCAGGCCCGCCCCGTTGACCATGCAGCCGATATCGCCCTCGAGCGCGATATAGGCGAGGTCGTATTTGGAGGCCTCGATTTCCTTGTCGTCTTCCTCGGTCAGTCGCGCAGCTCGGCAATGTCGGAATGGCGGTAGATGGCGTTGTTGTCGAAGCTCACCTTGGCGTCGAGGCAGCGCAGCTCGCCCTTGTCGGTCAGGATGAGCGGGTTGATCTCGAGCATCTCCATGTCCTTTCGACAAAGGCATTGTAGAGCGTGCCCATCAGCGACGCATTGCTTCACGGCGATCGCCTCCAGCCCGAGGCGGAAGGCGATGCGGCCGTATGGAAGGGCTGTAGCCGGCTGGCCGGATCGACCGGAGGTGAGGATCTTCTCCGGGTCTTCTCGGCGACGGCCTCGATATCCATGCCGCCCTCGGTCGAGCGACGAAGGCTGACGCGGGAGGTCACGCGGTCGACCAGCAGCGCGAGATACAGCTCGCGTCTCGATGTCTGCGCCATCCTCGACATAGATGCGATTGACCTGCTTGCCGGCCTCACCCGTCTGCTTGGTGACCAGCGTATTGCCGAGCATTTGCGCGGCAAATTCGCGAACCTCGGCGGTCGATTTGGCGAGACGGACGCCGCCTTTTTCACCGGCTTCGGCTTCCTTGAATTTGCCCTTGCCGCGCCCACCGGCATGGATCTGGGCTTTGACCACCCATAGAGGGCCGGGCAGATTCTTTGCGGCGGCTTCGGCTTCGGCCGGCGTCATGGCGACACCACCATCAGCGACCGGCGCACCAAAGGATTTCAGAAGGGTTTTGGCCTGGTATTCGTGGATATTCATGGATTGAAGCCTCGCGTGGAGAATCAGCGTTCAGGCGGAAAGATATAGAGCGCTTATAACACCCGCATGATGCGGTGCAATGCGCCTTTGCCCCTACAATCGCAGAGGTCAGGTGTCGACGTCGTCCGGGTCGATTTCTGCCAGCTGGGCAGAGGTTGCATGAAGATTGACGAAATCCTCGCGATCAGCCTCCGACGGCGCCGCCTTGTTGCGCTGCCTCAACACCATTGCCCCGGCCAGCAAGGCACCGGAGATGGCCGAGAACAGGAAGACGCCCCGCATGCCCAGCGGGCTGGCATAGAGCGCGCCGGCGATCAGCGGACCGATCACCGAGCCGGCCGCCCAGACGAGCAGAAGGCCGGACGCCATGGCCGGCAACTGGCCATGATCGGCGCGGTCGGCGGCATGGGCAATGGCGACGCCATAATGGGCCAGTGAGGTGGCGCCCCACAAACCGATCAGAACAACGCCTGCGATCAGGCCGGGATTTACAAAGACGACCAGTATCAGTGACACAATGGCCCAGCCTGCGCCGAGCGCTGCAATGACCAGTCGGCGGTCATAATGATCCGAGATTTTTCCGGCGGGCCACTGACTGGCCATGGACGCCGCATAGATCACACCCATCACCAGGGCGGCGGCAGCTGTGACATTCTCGTTCGCATTCTCGCCGCCCAGACCACCGGCCCAGATGGGAATAAAGGCCAGGACACCGGTATTCACGAGCCCCGCTGCAAAAACGGCAACGGCCGCCGCCGGCGCAATCTTCAGCACTTCCAGGGGCGAACCCGGCGGTTTTTCGGGCAAGGCCGGCTGCGCCCGCCCGGTCGCCGCAATCGGCGAAATGGCCAGCGCCAGAAACGCGCCGGCAATCAGCAAGGCTGCACCCACGCCTTCCGCGCCACCGGCGATGAGGAACGGACCAATGACAATCCCGGCCCGGCCGGCAATCTGATAAGCGGAAATCACGCCGCCCCGGCTTTTGGCCGGGGTGGAATCGGCAATCCAGCTTTCCGCGACGGCAAAAAGCACCGCTGCACTTGCCCCGAAAACCAGACGCAAGACGAACCAGAGCCAGGCATTGGTATCCACGCCGAGAAACAGGGTCGCCGCCGCGGCCAGACCACCGGCAGCTGCAAAGGCTCGAATATGTCCGATGCGCGCGATCAGTGTCGGTGCGTAGAAGGCCCCCGCCATGAAGCCCAGAGCATAGGCCGATGCGATAGCACCGATGGCGAGTCCCGACCATTCCGCGCCCGACATGGTCAGCGGCAAGGCGACGTTCAGAAGGCCATTGGCGATCTGCCAGACACCGATGGCCAGCATGACAACAGAGACGTTACGGTAGAAAATCACAATATTCGTCCTAGATTCGCGTTAGTCTGGTTCGCCAAAGCAACAGGAAGGCTCTGACATGTTCAAGGGTGTGGCCGCAATTCTTTTCGCCGCTTTTCTGGCCGCCTGCTCCGCAGACGCGCCGGTTAACGAAGCGTCATGGCAATTAGATGGCAATGCGTCAGACATTACTGTCATCAGTGTGAAGAATGGCAATGTCGTTGAAACCAGCCGGTTTGAAGCGCTTTCCGGTTCCGTCTCGGAGTCCGGCGAAGCCCGACTGAGCATCGATGCGGCCAGCTTTGAAAGTTATGTCGACATCCGCAATGAACGCTTGCGCGATATTTTCTTTGAAGTGAGCGCCTTCCCGGACATCCAGCTCACGGCCAATCTTGACCCGGCCCTGTTTGCCAACCTTGCCATCGGCGACAATCTGGACACCGAGCTGCAACTCGCCGTCAGCCTGCATGGCGAGGTGCGGACCGTCTATGCGCCCGTGCGCGTCATCCGGAACGGGGCCGATAGCGTGCTGGTGATCTCGTCGGAAGCGGCGCTGATCGATGCGCGCGATTTCGGCCTCGGTGATGCGGTCGAGGCGCTGGCCGGCATTGCCGGACTGGACGGGATCACACCCGTCTTTCCGGTCAACGTCTATCTGGTGTTTGAACGCGGCTAGGCCGGTTTGCGGCAGAGATAGATGATATCCTGCTTGAAGAGGCCGTATTTCGGCTCTTCTTCCGGAGGAAGCCGCCATTCGGTGACCTCGAATCCGGCCTCCGTCACGCGATCGGCGAAATCCCGGCCATAATAGCGGACATGGCTGGCATCATCGTAATGCGCGTACTTGTCCGCCGCTGAGGTGACATCGGGATTTTCATACGTCTCGGCACGGGCCCAGTTTTGCGGCACGGTGAAAATGGCCAGACCGCCGGGCTTGAGCACGCGGAGGCTTTCACGCATGGCCTTCTTGTCGTCCGGCACATGCTCCAGAACATGATTGGCTATCACGACATCGACGCTGTTATCGTCAAATGTCATGTCGGCCATGTCCATGGCATGACGGGCCTTTCCGGGCACAAGATCGGCCGTGTGATAGGCCGGGCTGTCGCCCATCATTTTCCTGAAATAACCCTCGGGCGCAAAATGCAGGATGGACCGGCCATCAGTCAGATCAATACCTTCGCGTTCGAGGCAGATATGTAAAAGACGATGACGTTCCCGGGACGAACAATTGGGGCAGCGGCCATCCCATCGCGGGGGTGTGCCAAGCGACAGAAACCGGCCCTCATAACCGCAGATCGGACAGATCCGGTCCGGCGATTTTACCGAAAACTGACGCGGGTCGCGCAGGCGCGCCTGCAATGTCTTCAAGAAGACTTTCATCGTCTTGCCCCATGAAATTCTTGTCTGTCCGCGTCCTAGCCGGTTTGAACGCCAACGCCAAATGAAGAGCGCCGCTGACCGGGGGAGCGGTCAGCGGCGCAGCATGTCCGAACGCTCGGAGGGTTATCGAGACAATTGACGTGTCAGGACATAATCCAGCGAGATAGCGCCCGACCCACGCCCGGCAAGGTAGAGCAGTGGAATCAGCCAGAGCGCTACTGTTCCCCAGAAGTGGACATTGGTCGGAAAGACGAAAATCTGGATGACCAGCGCCATCACGATCAGGCCGCTTGCGGCAAACCGCGAGAACAGTCCGAAGACAAGCAGGATGGGCAGAATGCCTTCGCCCATCGTGGCCATGACGGCCGCGAGCGTTCCGGGGACAAGCGGAAGGGCGAACTGCCCACCTTCTGCAAACTGGTTGAAGGTCGATTGCTCGATCGTGATCGGGAAGGCCGGGATCTTGATCAATGATCTCTGCACCTCGAAATTATTGATGACCTCGACATAATCGAACAGGCCATTGGTCTCGACCTTGTTGAGAAAGGACCGCCAGAAAACCCCGGCGATGGCGAGGCGTGCAAACAGGGCGAGGACATTGTGCGAGATGAGTTCCTGAACCTTGCCATAGGCCTGATGATAGAGCGCGCCTGCCGCGCCCAGGACCGGCTGATTGCCGTCGAATTCTTGCGTGCTCATGTGTCTTTTCCCTTGAAAATGCCTTCCTTCAGCAAGGCAATGAATAGCGGTGCGGGCTCGACGCCCGGAAAACTGTCGGCCACTGCATTTGAGGCCGTGGCAAAATCCTGACCGGCGCCGATGCGCGCGATAAAAAGCGCATCTGCGGGCGAGAGCCGCCGGTAGCGCACTTCCATTTGCGGGCGATGAACCAGGGTCATCTCCCCACCGGCGTCCAGCGAGATTTTCTGAACCGCTTCGTCCTCCCGATTGGTGCGCCAGATCGAGAATACCGGACAATCGGATGCCAGTGTCCGCACTGACGGGTGCAGTCCCGGTGCCATTCCCGCAAGTTCATCCGGCGGCAGGCCCTTTACATCAGCCAGCTTGAGCGGCGCGGCGTCCGGCGCATGATGGGCTTCCAGCCATGCGCGCTCGATGCGAGCGACATCGGCCAGATAGACGAGCGGACGGGCGGGCTCGAACATTTCAATGAAATCGGCAAAGTCCTCACCATAGAGGGTCAGGGTGCGGCCCGCCGGCGGATAAGCCGCCCAGTAGGCCCGTGCCATGCCCTGAAAGAATTTCTCGCCGACCAGCCGCTTGATCACCGGATAGGCATCGCCCAGCGTGTCCGCCGCACCCTTGACGACATTATTGCGATAGACCTTGAATTTCGTCTCTGGCGGACCGTCGGTATAGGCCGCTAGCGCCGAGGCATCGCCGGATTTCAGCGCGCGGGCAAAAATATCGTGGAAGTCAGCCATTGGCGGCCTCCAGAATATCCTGAGCGCGGCCACGCTCGGCCATCAGCTGGTCGAAGGGGGGCAGATTGCTGTCGCGTTCAATCAGGGTCGGCTTCGGCCCGATCTTCGCAATGGCATAATCATACAGCTTCCAGACATCGTCGCGCACAGGCGCGCCGTGTGTGTCGATCAGCAACTGGTCGCCCAGATTTTCGTCCTGCTCGTGGCCGGCGAGATGAATTTCCCCGACGGCCTCACCCGGCACATTGTCGATATAGGTGTACGGATCCTGCCCCAGATTCCAGCTGGTGACGAAGACATTGTTGACGTCCAGCAAAAGACCGCATCCGGTGCGCCGGACCGCCTCGGCGAGAAAGGCCTGTTCGGTCATTTCCGATTTCAGCGGCAGATAGATGGACGGATTCTCGACCAGTATATTGCGCCCCAGCGCCTCCTGGGTCTCATCAACATGGGCGCAGAAACGGTCAAGTTGCGCCATTGTGTAAGGCGTCGGGAGAAGGTCGCCAAAATAGGTGCCATCATGAGCGCACCAGGCCAGATGTTCACTCATCAACGCCGGCTGGTAACGGTCCGCGAGCGCCCGCAATTTTTGCAGATGTCCGCGATCCGGACGGTCGGCCCCGCCCAGCGAGAGCGCGACCCCGTGCAGGGAGAGCGGCCGATCCCGGCGGATGGCATCCAGCCAGGCCAGACGCGGACCGCCATCGGTCATGTAGTTTTCGGGATGAACTTCCGCCCACAACCCCTCGGCCCGGCTTTCCAGCACGCTGCGATAATGCTGCGGCTTGAGGCCGATGCCGGCACCCATTTCGGGTGCCGGATCCGGGGAGAGGTGAGCGGAGGTCATCGCGATGCCTGTGGTTACGGGCGCTCGACCGGCTCGAGCGAGCCATTGCCATAAGGCGTTTCGATCGTGGTGCAGGTCCCTTCCGCAACATAGGTCCAGGCATTGCCCTGATAGTCGACAGTGGACGTGCCTTCGCACGACGTGCCGGGACCCGCGGCGCAATCATTTTCGCCGGCCAGAGCGATGCCGTAACAGCGCTCCATACCGTCCATGCCCTGCATGGCGTCGTCAGCCGACACTGCAGCCGACAGGGACAGCGCCAGGGCAGACGCAGCGAGCGTTGCAAATTTGGTTTGGGTATTCATTTTATGTGACCTCCTGAGGGTTCAATTCGCACCGGTCAGGATCAGTCCCGTCCGGCGAGATGAAAACTGGCTGAACGCCCCGGCCAAATCCAATCACGACTGATCGAACACGCTAACGCCCACGTTACCGCGATATCATCATTCCTGCGGGGTTTGTGAACAACCGGTAAGGTCAGCGTACCGCGAGGTCATCCAGAGAAATCGCCACATCCCTTACGGCAAGCCCGTCTGCGTCGCGAATTTCAAGGCTCACGGACCCGCCCTCCCAGTTCACATCAATCACGCCATAATTCACGGGCGCGTACATTTCACCGATGCGATGGGGGCCGGATTCGTTGTTTTCATCCTGAAAAGACATGTTCAGCGAGGATGAGGTGATCTCGTAAAGGGGGTAGCCGATCACGTCCTCGCGAACATAAATGCCGGATGAATGACGATCTCCGGACATCAGGATCACGCCTTCGGCACCGCTTGTCTCCAGCAGGTTGTATAAACGCGCCCGCTCCTGCGGCAGGGTGCGCCAGGCTTCCCAGCCATGACCATCGGCATGGACCTGGATCGAGCTGACAATCAGGCGCAGATCGGCGGGCACGGAAAGCTGGTCTTCCAGCCATGCCCATTGAGCGTCACCCAACATGTCCTGATCTTCCGCTTCGGACGGAATATAACGCTCGCGGCCCTCGGCTCCGCGTTCGGGTGTCGGCGTCAGATCAGATCGGAAATAGCGCGTATCGAGCAGGATGATCTGTGTGCGCTGCCCTTCCGGGCCGTAGACGCGGGACGTATAGATTCCGTCCCGGCTGCGGCGCTCATCATCCTCCGGCACAGCCCAGAAATCGAGAAAGAGCCGTTCCGCATATTCCTTGAAAGGAAAACCGCGGCCGAAATCATTCAGCCCGTAATCATGATCGTCCCAGACCGCCAGCATCGGAATCTGCGCCCGCAAGGCCCGGAATTCCGGAGAGGCGGCCAGTGCAGCATAGGCGGAACGCAATTCCGGCAGGGTCGCATCCCAGGACCAGGCATCGCCATACACATTGTCACCCGTATAGATGAAGACATCCGGGTTATCGGCCGCGACCCGGTCAAGGATTTCCATACCCGCTCGCTCCGGGTCATGACAGGAGCCGAAGGCAATGCGGGTGAGAGCTTGAGCGGGATCAAGTGATACACCCGTCCCTGCCGCCGGATGGTCCAGATCGAGCTGGTCATAGAAGGGGCGTAGCGCCTCGAAAACGGTGCGAGGCGGGGTTTCGGCGGAAGAGGTGGCGGCTTGCTGTGCCTGAAGGGGTGTGGCCAACAGCGCAAACGGGATCAAGGAAAAACAGGCGCGCATCGAAATCTCCATACCGGTTTCGATCCGCTTACACCGGAAATGTGACGTTGACACGAATCCAATCCTGCGCTGCCGGTGACTACCCGCCAAAAAACATCTGCCACAGCAGGCGGCCGGGCATGAAGGTAAACAGTCCGGGCACGACCAATGCGCCGAGAAAGAGTCCCAGAACCGCATTGCGGTGCTTGTCGGTGCGCATGGCGCGGGCATGAGTGATCATGCCGTACAGCCCCATCAGCGTCAGCGGCACGAAGATGTGGATGAAGCTGAAGCTGCCCTGGTTGATCTCGCGAATGAAAATCGCCGTGATCGCAGTGACAAGCATCAGCACCGCCCAAGTATAGCCCAGCGTCCGGTGCGGGATCGTCCCCTTCGGGGCCAGCAGCTGAACCGCGCCGAGCAACAGGGCCGCCAGGGCCGCGCCCGCATGGACCTGGATAATGACCGGCGCACGGAAAAACGCGGCGAAATCCGGATTAAAGCCGGAAATCATGTTTCCAATCTCCTGCGCATAGGCGCCGAGATAGCCGTCCTGCATGATACCGCCCTGTATGAGCGCGATGCCGACAACGATGGTGACCAGTCCGAATCCGATGGCCAGGTGGCGAAGAGTATTCATTTTACATTCCTCCGGGAAAACAGGTGATGGCCCTGATTGCCAACGCATCCGGCCGGAAGAAATACGGACTACGCAAACGGGCTGTTTCCCGTCGCGAATGGCGCTAGATTACCGTTCGCGAAACGCGAATGGAGGGGTCTTTTCGGTGCAGAAGCTGGTCGACTGGGCGAAGCAACACGGCAGCAATTATCTGTTGGTCGCCGGGATCGGCACCTTTCTGGCGATTCTCGCCCCCTATAATACGGGCGGGCTGGGCTGGCCGTGGGTGTGGATCTACTGGGTGTCGCTGATGCTGCTCGGCGGGGCCTCCGGCAATGCTGCGGTCTGGGCTCTGGAACGGTTTGCACCCGGCATGCCGAAACTTGCGGCCTACACGCTGGTCGCCGTGCTGGTTTCGCTGCCGGTAACGATTGCCGTGATCAGCATACAGGCGGTGTTGGGCCCGGCACCACCCCTCTATACCTGGCCGATCATGTTCGGTCTGGTGTTCGTGATTTCTGCCGCCGTGACCGCCATCAATTATATGCTGGAAGGCCGAAGCGAAAACGCAGCCGAGGCCAGCGCCGGTCGGGCGCTGACCGACAAACTGCCGGTGCGGCTGAGAACCGCTGATATCCTCGCCCTGCAATCGGAAGATCATTATCTGCGGGTACATACAGCGCGCGGCGATGCGCTGATCCTGATGCGTCTGAGTGACGCGATAGCGGCCGTTGAGGGGCTGGACGGTGCGCAGACGCACCGCTCCTGGTGGGTAGCGCGTGCGGCGATTGATAATGCCGCGAAATCCGGCGGCCGCGCCGAATTGACCCTCACGGGCGGCATTACCGCACCGGTCAGCCGAAGCTTCTATCCGGAAATCCGCGACAGAGGCTGGATCTAGCCGCGTCCGGCGACCCAGTCGGCTTTCGACTGGCCCCAGACGTCGACGATCATGCCAAAGCCCGCCACTTCAGCCTTGCGGCCCAGATTTCTTGAACCGAGTTTCTTCGCAACGCCTTGTGAACCGGTATTTTTCTCATCGATGAGGTGGATGACCGAGTCCCAGCCGAGCGTGTCAAATGCCCAGTCGATGGAGCGCGCAGCGGCCTCGCTGGCATAGCCCTTACCCCACGCCTCGCGCTTGATCGTCCAGCCCACTTCCGGCTGCGGCCAGCCATGCGGAAACCAGGGGCCGACCCGGCCCAGCCATTCGCCGGTCGCCCGGTCCTCGACCGTGAAGAATCCATAGCCGCGCAGCGCCCAGTGACCGATAATGCTGGCGATGGAGCGCCACACCAGAGGCGGCGATTGTGTGCCGCCAATGTGCCGGGCGGTTTCCTCGTCCGCCATGGCGGCGGCCAGAGGTTCCAGATCACGCTCTTCGGGGACGCGCAGGATCAGGCGGTCTGTTTCCAGGCGCGGCCCGAATGTTGAAATTTCCATCGGCATGCTGACCTCCTGAAATGCAACCGGATAGCGGGAATAGGCTGCGGCTCTGCGGCGGGCAAGCGCAATGCCTCGCTGATGCCACAATTGGCGCATTCCTTGCGATGGAGGGATGTTGATCAATATTGGAGCAATCCGTCCTTCTCATGGCCCATACAAACCGTCCCACAATCATACGCCTTGCCGTATACTGGATCATTGCCGCTGCGATGACCGGCGTTATTTCCGGGCTCGCCTTCGCGACCGGCGTTGTGGAATGGGTGTATCAGGATTTGCAGAGGCCCCTCTTGCTGCCACCCGTCATGATCCTGACCTGGTTGTGGATCGCCAAAACCATGATGATGGCACTGGTGCTCTGGATTGTGGACCGCTTCGGCCATGGCTGGGCCCGGCGTGTTTCCATTGGTCTCCTCGTTCTGCTCTATCTCGCTTCGGGCGGATGGCTGGCCGGGTTTGTGATCCTGCGCGATGTGACGTTCGGCTTTTACGCGATTCTCGGCAGCTGGATTCTGACGGCCCTGACCGTCTTTGTTATTGGCCGGGCCCAGAAATTCTCGGCCGTCCTGATGTGGCCCATCTTCATCTGGACGACCTTCATGCTGACGGTCTCGTTCGAGCTGATGCGACTCAATTCCGGTCTGCAACTCGCCGGGCTTTAATCACTCTCCAGCACGCTCAACACATCGCCCACGGAAATGCGCTCGCGATAGCCGCGCTGCTCGCCATATCCCGGCTCGTGCCAGAGCTTGTGGGTAATCACGCCCTCAGCATCGACGATGAAGGTGATCGGATAGGGCACGCCATAAGCCATGCTGTCGGGGTCGGTATAAACCGGATCGCGAATATCAAGTGCATCAACGAGGGTGGATTCCGGATCGGACAGCAGGGTGATGCCGATCGAACGGCGTTCGGCAAAATCCTGGATTATGTCCACGCTGTCATAGGTAATCGTCACCACGCCATAGCCAAGAGCCGCAAACTGATCAGCGGCCGCATTCACCTCCATCGTCTGGGTCTGACAGAAGGGACACCAGTCGAGCGAGCGGTTGAAATAGATAACCGTGCCGTTATCCCCGGCGACATCGGCCAGCGTCAGCATCTCGCCATTGCCATCAGCCAGGCGGAATGCCGGCATCGCGCTGCCAACGGACGGGCCGAGCGTTTCGGCCGCCTCGCTGGCTGATTCGAGCGCTGCGGAATTTTCCGGTGGTGTATCGCTGCCGCCCGAACAGGCAAACAGACCCAGCGCAAGAACCGGCGTCAGATATTTAAACATGGATAGCCCCTTTTCTTCCCGCACGGGAATTGGAGCCATCACCGGTCCCGGTCAATGGCGCTCACGCGAATGTGGCCGGGATGTCAGCCAGCGTGATCAGGCGAGGCTGGAATCGAGGCCCTTGCACGCCTCGAGCAATTCCTTCACCGCATTGACGCTGACCGTGAGGTTGGATCTTTCCTCCTCGGAGAGGTCAATCTCTATCACGTCTTCGGTGCCGCCCGCGCCGATCAGGGTCGGCACGCCGACATAGAGCCCGTCGAGGCCATATTTGCCCCCGACATAGGAGGCACAGGGCAGGACGCGCTTCTGGTCGCCGAGATAGGCTTCGGCCATGGCGATGGCGCTGGAGGCCGGCGCGTAATAGGCCGAGCCATTGCCCAGCAGGCCGACAATCTCGCCGCCGCCCTTGCGGGTGCGGTCGACGATTTCGTCAAGACGGCTGACATCGACGCCCTTGATCTTGGCCATGTCCGCCACCGGAATGCCATTGATCGTGGAATAGGACAGGACCGGCACCATGGTGTCGCCATGACCGCCCAGCACGAAGGCGTTCACATCGCGAACCGAGACGTCAAATTCCCACGCCAGGAAGGTGGCAAAACGGGCCGAGTCGAGCACGCCGGCCATGCCGACGACCTTGTTGTGCGGCAGGCCGGAAAACTCGCGCAGCGCCCAGACCATGGCGTCCAGCGGATTGGTGATGCAGATGACGAAGGCGTCCGGGGCGTGCTTTTTGATGCCTTCGCCCACGGATTTCATGACTTTCAGATTGATGCCGAGGAGATCATCGCGGCTCATTCCGGGCTTGCGCGGCACACCGGCGGTGACGATCACCACATCGGCGCCGGCAATGTCGGCGTAATCATTCGAGCCTGTGATTTTCGCGTCAAAGCCTTCAATCGGACCGCACTGCGAAAGATCCAGCGCCTTGCCCTGGGGCATGCCCTCGGCAATGTCGAACAGAACAATGTCGCCCATTTCCTTCTTTGCTGCGAGATGGGCGAGCGTGCCGCCGATCATTCCGGAACCGATGAGGGCAATCTTATTACGGGCCATTTGGGCGCTCCTTCGCAAGTGCGGGAATTTGCGCACGGTCTAGACCCGCAGACGTTCCGGAGCAAGCGACAGGTCTGCGGTTTTGCGCTAGTATTTTCTTTTGGTCACGGAGATCGTTATGCTGGTTCGGGCGGGAATTGTGAGTTTGATATTGAGCAGCCCGGCGCCGGCCAGCGATCTGGACTGGATGGAGGGGCATTGGCGCAGCGAGGCCGATGGCCGCGTGTCCGAGGAAATCTGGACCAATGGCGATGGCGGGCTCTATCTCGGGGTCAACCGCACGATCAGCGACGGACAAGCACGGGCCTTTGAATTCATGCGCATTGTCGAGAACGATGATGGCGCCGCCTATTGCGCTCAGCCCGGTGGCGGGGAGGCCGTGTGTTTCGAACTTGTGCAGAGCGGTGAACATGCCGTGACGTTCGAAAATCCGGAGCATGATTTCCCGCAACGCATCCGCTATGTACGCGACGGTGATACGCTGACGGCGACGATCTCTGATCTGTCGGGCGATCAGGCGTTCAGCTTTGGCTGGGAGCGTGTGGAAGACTAGCGCTTCATCGCCATCAGTACGCCGTCGCCAATGGCGGTGAAGGCGATCTCGACGCGGTCATCCTCGCGCAGCTTGTCGGCAATGGCGCGCAGGGCTTCGGTGTCCTCATCGCATTTTTGCGGATCGGCGACCGAGCCCGACCACAGGACATTGTCGAACAGCATGATGCCGCCGGGCCGCAACAGGCTGAGGCCGGCGGTGTAGTAATCGGGGTAGCCGGTTTTATCGGCATCCACGAACATCAGATCGACGCTCTCGCCAAGCCCGTCATTCAACAGGCCGATCAGGCTATGGCGCGCATCGCCAATCACTGGCTGGATGATGTCGGCAACCCCGCCTTCCTTCCAGTAATCCTCGGCCATGCCGATGAAGTCATAGGAGACATCGCAGGCAAAGAGCCGGGCTTTTGTGCCGTGCATTTCCTTCATGGTCTCGGCTGTCGCCAGCGCCGAATAGCCGGTGAAAACGCCGACCTCGACTGCCGTCCTGGCATTCACCATGCGGGCGATCAGCTTCATGAAAGCACCCTGTTCCGGGCTGATCTGCATCATCTTGTCCTCGCGCGCATCAGTCTCGATGCGGCAGCGCTCCAGCGCCGGGGATTCGGCGCGGTTGGCCTTGCGGACATAATTGGTGAGGGTCTCGTCGAGACTGATGGAGCGGGACATCAGCTTTCTCCTGTTTGCGGCATGGCGTCTTCGTGGGCGGCGGCGAGATAGGTTTCAGACCGCATTTCCATCAGACGCGACGCCGTGCGTTCAAATTCAAAGGCTCCATCGCCGGCCGGATAGAGATCGTCCGGTTCGGCGGCGGCGCTCATGACCAGCTTTGTTTTGGCTTCGTAGAGCGCGTCAATCAATGTGACAAAGCGTTTCGCCTCATTGCGCTTGTCCGGCGTCAGTTGCGGCACGTCTCCGACGAGCAATGTATGAAATTGCGCCGCGATGGCGAGATAGTCCGCCGCACCCAGGGGCCGGGCGCATAATTCGGCAAAGGTGAAGCGGGCAACGCCCGCTGCTTCGCGCGGCACCGGAACGGCCCGCCCGTGAACGGTGATCGTGCAGGACTGCGGCTCGGCACCTTGCGTCAGCCGCTTCCAGGCTTCATCCAGCGCAGCATCCGCTTCGGATCCCAGCGGCGTGTAATAGACCGGCGCGGCCGTGAGTTGCTGCAGGCGGTGATCCACCCCGGAAGCGATCTCCATCACATCCAGCCGGTCTTTCAGCTCCGCGATGAAGGGCAGGAAAAGCTGGCGGTTGATGCCGTCCCTGTAGAGGTCGTCCGGCACGCGATTGGATGTCGCCACGACCACGACGCCGATATCGAAAAGCTGTTCAAAGAGGCGTCCCAGCAACATGGCATCGGCAATATCGGTGACCTGGAATTCGTCAAAGCAGAGCAGGCGCGCATCCGCAGCGATGGCTTTTGCGACGGGCGGGATGGGATCATCCTGACCCTTTTTCCGCTCCAGCCGTTTGCGCCAGGCACCGATGCGGGCGTGGGTTTCCTGCATGAATTCATGAAAGTGGACGCGGCGTTTTTGCGCCACCGGAGCGGTTTTGAAGAACAGGTCCATCAGCATGGATTTACCGCGCCCGACCCCGCCCCAGAGATAAAGACCGCGCGGCGGCGGTGTCTTGTGGCGGAACCAGCCATCCCTGATACGCCAGCTTGCCAGCCTTTCGTGCAAATCGGTCAGCGCCTGCGCCGCGGCCAGTTGTCCGGCGTCCTCGGTCAGTGTGCCTTCGGCAATCCGCTTTTCAAGGTTGGCGAGCGGGGTCATGCGGCAAAAATCAACACTGCCAACAACAGGCCGAAGGCAATGGCGGCGGCCGTCACAAGATAGAGCGGGCGTTTGATCTCTCGCATGGTGGTTTGATGGCAGCGAGGTGCGGGAATGGCAAGATGCCCCCTCACCACGAGACAAGGCAAACAACGTCATCCCGGACGGAGCGAAGCGACGATCCGGGAACCATGCCGCCTGTCCCGCACAAGCGGGGAGCCATCAAAAACGCCGCAGCATGGGTTCCGGGTTCTCGCCTGCGGCTCACCCCGGAATGACGGATTGGCATAAACTCGAAGGAGGCTGGCCTAACGCAACCTCTCCAGCACTGCCCGGAAATCATCCGGCAGGGGTTTGGGACGGCGCGCCTTGGCATCGACATAGACGTGGACGAAGAAGGCCTCGGCGGCGGGCGTTTCGGCACCCCTGGCGAAAGCCCCGACCTCGTAGCGCACCGAGGAATTGCCGATATGGGTGACGCGCAGACCGACATCGATGATTTCGGGATAGGCAAGCGAGGCAAAATATTTGCAGCCGGATTCCACCACGAGACCGATCTGGTCGCTGGTCGCCGGATCCAGCACACCGGCTTCGATCAGATGCCGGTTCACGACCGTATCGAGCAGCTCGTAATAGACGACATTGTTGAGGTGGCCGTAGACATCATTGTCCTGCCAGCGCGTGGCGATCTCGATGAAGACGGGATAATCGGTCCGGCCGGTCTGTGCCCCGCTCATACGATTTCCTCATAGAGCCGGACGATGTCGTCATAGGTCAGTTCGCGCGGATTGTTCGGCAAGAGGCGGTCATTGGCCGCCACATCCTCGGCCATGCGCGGAATGTCATTGTGCGAGATGCCGAGCTGGGAGAGGCGGCGCTCGATCCCGGTGGCCTCGGCGATGCGTTCCATCTCCGCGATCAGTCCGGCAGAGGAGGCCGCCAGCCCCATATGCGCGGCCATTTCAGCATAGAGCGGCTCGGCCGCGGCGGCGTTGAATTTCAGGACAGGCGGCAGGACGACCGAATTGGAAAGCCCGTGCGGCACATGGAATATCCCGCCCAGCGGATAGGCCATGGCATGGACCGCGCCGACCGGCGAGTTTGAAAACGCCTGCCCGGCCAGCATGGCGCCGAGCAGCATGTCGCCGCGGGCCTCAATGTTGGAGGGCTCATCGCAGGCGGTCAGGATGCCACCCTGCAGCTTCTTCAGCGCCGCCAGGGCCAGTGCATCGGAGACCGGGTTTTTCGAGCGCTTGTTGGTGAAGGCCTCGATGGCATGGACCATGGCATCTATGCCGGTGGCCGCCGTGGCATGGCGCGGCAGGCCCAGCGTCAGCTCCGGATCGAGGATCGCCATATCGGCATAGAGCGCGCCGGAGGCGATGCCGCGCTTGGAGGTCGCGCCGGTGGTCAGCACCGCGACATTGGTGACTTCCGAGCCGGTGCCCGCCGTGGTCGGGATCATGATGGAGGGCAGTCCGGCCACCCGCACCTGCTCGACGCCATACATCTCCGACAGGGGCTGGTCGCCGCCTGCGAGGAGGGAGACGACTTTCGCTGTGTCCATGGGCGAGCCACCACCAAAGGCGATGATGGCCTGCGCACCGAATTCGCTGGCTTTCGCGGCGGCGTCCAACACCACGGCTTCAGGCGGATCGGCGACCACTTCGTCAAAGACGAAAACGTCAAAGCCATCCGCTTTCAACGCGGCGAGCGCATTATCAATCAGACCGGCGTTGCGCACGCCTTTGTCGGTGACAAAGAAGAGGCGTTTGGCGTCTTTCAGGACCGGCGCAGCGAGACGGGCCAGACGCTTTGACGCGCCAGCTTCGAAGACGATGTGCGGGACGGTGCGGAAGGAGAAATTGTGCATGGGACGGGAGATTAGCGGGGCGTATGCGGGTGGCAAGCCTTCCATTCGTCCTTCCGGGGCGCGCAGAATGCGCGAACCCGGGACCCATTCCGGATCGTCAAATATACAGCATGGGTCCCGGATCAGGCTGACGCCTGTCCGGGATGACGGTTGAATCCTACCCCATCGTCGGGATGACAAAGGCCTGATCGCCGATATCGCCGGTGGGCCAGCGCTGGGTCACGGTCTTGATTTTGGTGAAGAAGCGGATGCCTTCGGTGCCGTACTGGTTGGTGTCGGTGAAGGCCGAGCGCTTCCAGCCGCCAAAGGAGTGATAGGCGACCGGCACCGGGATCGGCACATTGATGCCGACCATGCCGACCTGGACCTTGGCGGCAAACTCGCGTGCGGCGAGGCCATTGCGGGTGAAGATGGCAACGCCGTTTCCGTATTGATGGTCGCTGGGCAGATGGGCGGCATCTTCGAGATTGTCGGCGCGGACGACCTGCAGGACGGGGCCGAAGATTTCCTCTGCATAAGTCTTCATGCCGGGTTTGACATTGTCGAACAGGGTCGGGCCAATGAAGAAGCCGTTCTCATGGCCCTGCAGTTTGAAACCGCGGCCATCAAGAAGAAGGCCCGCACCTTCTTCCACACCCAGCGTGATGTAGTCCTCGACGCGCTGCTTGTGCGCGGCGGAAACAACCGGGCCGTAATGCGCATCGCTGTCGGTGGAGACGCCGACGCGGAGTTTTTTTGCTTCGTCCAGCATGCGCCTGACAAATTCATCCGCCGTATCCTTGCCGACCGGCACCGCCACGGGCAGCGCCATGCAGCGTTCGCCGGCAGAACCATAAGCCGCGCCGAGGAAGTCGTTGACGACCTGGTCCATATCCGCATCCGGCATGATGATGCCGTGGTTTTTCGCCCCGCCCATGGCCTGGAAACGCTTGCCCTGTTCGGTGCAGGTGCGGGCGATATAGTGTGCGATGTCGGAGGAGCCGACAAAGGAGACGGCCTTGACATCGTCATGGGTAAGCAGCGCATCGACCGCCTGCTTGTCGCCATGGATGATCTGCAGCACGCCTTCGGGCAGGCCGGCTTCCATCCACAATTCGGCGAGGCGGACCGGGACGGACGGATCTTTCTCGGACGGTTTCAGCACCAGCGCATTACCGGTGGCAATCGACATGCCCATGAACCACATCGGGATCATGGCCGGGAAGTTGAAGGGTGAAATCCCCGCGACCACGCCGAGCGGCTGGCGCATGGAATAGACATCAATGCCCGGACCGGCGCTGTCGGTGTATTCGCCCTTCATCAGGTGCGGCACGCCGCAGGCAAATTCGATGACTTCCAGGCCGCGGATAATGTCGCCCTTTGAATCGGCGATCACCTTGCCATGCTCGGAGGAGAGCAAATGCGCCAGCTCGTCCATCTCGGCCTCGACGAGATTCTTGTAGGCCATCAGAATGCGGGCGCGTCGCTGCGGGTTCATCGCGGCCCAGATACGCTGACCCTTCTTGGCGCCTTCCACCGCGCGGGCCACTTCGGCCTCGTCGGCAAACTGCACGCGCGCCTGCACCTCGCCGGTATTGGGGTCGAAGACATCGCCGAAACGGCCAGTCTTGCCGGTAAAGCTTGTGCCATCGATGAAATGATTGATCTCGCGCATTGCGTCTCTCCCTCGCCCTTTGGGCGGTCATCTGTTGTGGGCTGATATCGCGCTTGAGAGGCGGCACGTCAAATGACGTGTCAGGCATTACCCCCTCCCCCTCGATTCGCGAAGCGGGTAGAGTGGTGATTCGAAAAGGCGCGCGCTTGCGCCGTCTTTATCCATGGGGGACTTCGCCGGTATGCCCGAGGGCGGGATCAACATAACCGAGATCGTCTCGATTTCCGTCACGCTGGCGGCCGTTGTGTTCGGCCTGATTGCGGGTCTGTGGGCCTATCGCCTGACGGCGGGCGCACGGGCCGCGCAAGCCTTGTGGCGCAAGCGGTCGCGCGAGCTGGAAGACAAGATTGCTCGCGCCGATGGCGTGTTCGGCTCGTTTCCCGGACTGGTTCTGGTCTGGGATGACATTCCGGCGCTGGACGATGGCAAGCTCTCCGGCTGGGGCACGCCGCGCATTTTCGGGTCTCCCACCGCACTCGCCAGCCTGCTGAAATTCGCCGAAGCGAGCGATGGGCCCAATCCGGCGGGATTGCTGCTGGAAGGCATCGCGGACTACGAAGCGCGCTCGGCGGCGGGGGATGACACCACGCTGCGCCGCCGCTTTGCCGAGCTGATTGCCGATGGCCGTCCCTTCTCGCTGACCATTATCGGGCCGGAAGGCCGCTTTCTGGAGGCCGATGCGCGCGCCGCCGGCACCCAGCTGGTCGTCTGGCTGTCGGATGCCACCATTCGCGGGCTGGACGAGTCCGAGGCGCGCGGCCGGGTAGAGGATGCCCGCCGCCAGCTGGAAGCCGATCCGATCGCCATTCTCGATACGCTGGAGCGCGCGCCCTATCCGTCCTGGCGGATGAATGCGACCGGCCGCATCGTCTGGGCGAATGCCGCCTATGCCCGCGCGGTGGAGGCCGAAACCCCGGCCGAAGTGCTGGAAAAACAGATCGCGCTGGAACCCGCCATCAAGGATCTGGCGATGGAAGCGGCGAAATCCGGCGAAGCCGTCTCGGCGCTGAAACCTGTCGTGGTCGAAGGCTCGCGCCGGGCGCTCGATCTGGTCAGCTTCCCGATATCAGGCGGGGCCGCCGGATTTGCACTGGACGTGACCGATGGCGAAGAAGCCAAGACCGCGCTGAAACGCTTCCGCCGCGCCTTTGACGACACGCTGAACCAGCTGGCCGAAGCCGTCGCCGTCTTTGATCGCGGTCAGAAAATGGTCTTCCGCAATACCGCCTTCGACAATCTTTTCGGGCTCGACCGGCAAATGCTGGATAGCCGCCCCGGTCATGGCGCGATGCTGGACCGCTTGCGCGAGGCCCGGAAAATCCCCGAACAGGCCGATTATGCCGGCTGGAAAAAGGCCGAGCTGGCCCGCTATGAAGATGCGCCGGACACGGAAATTCCGGACGATCTGTGGAATCTGCCCGATGGCCGCACGCTGCGGGTCGCTCGCCAGCGCAATCCGCTCGGCGGTCTGCTGATGGTGTTCGAGGACAAGTCCGACGAATTGTCGCTGCGCGCGCGGTATAACACGCTGATCAATGTGCAACGCGCGACGCTGGACAAGCTGCATGAAGCTGTGGCCGTGTTCGGCTCTGACGGACGCCTGCGCCTGCACAATTCGGAATTCGAGCGCTTGTGGAATCTGGAAGCGGCCGAACTGGACGGTCAGCCGGAGCTGGAAATCGTCGCCGCGAAATGCTCGGCCCTGTTTGATAATCCGGGCGTCTGGGCCGACATGAAAGCCCGTGTCGCCGACCCCAGCCCGGAAGCGCGCCGCCATGTGACCGGCGAAATGGAACGCGAGGACGGCAAGGTGCTGGTCTGGCTTTCACGCCCGCTGCCCGATGGCGCGACGCTGATCGCCTGGCAAGATGTGACTGATAGCCGCCGTATTGAGGATGCGCTGCGCGAACGGGCCGAAGCGCTGGAAGCGTCGGAACGGATCAAGGGCGAGTTTGTCGAGCATGTCAGCTATCAGCTGCGCACCCCGCTGACCACGATTACCGGCTATGCCGACATGATCCTGCAAGGCATTGCCGGAGAGTTGAACGAACAACAGCAGAATTATCTCGGCTATGTGCGCTCGGCGGCGGATGAGCTGGAGAAGATGGTCACCGACATTCTTGATGTCGCCGCCATTGATGCCGGACAGCTGGAACTTGACCCCGGCGATGTCGATCTCAAGGAACTCGCCTCGGACGCGGTGGAATTGCTCGCCTCCAAGGCGGAACATGCCGGTGTGCGTCTGGCCGTCAATGCGCCGTCGGGCGACGCTGTGATTACCGGTGATGCCAAGCGCTTGCGTCAGATCACGGTCAATCTTCTGTCCAACGCCCTGAACCATACGCCGCGCGATGGCCGGATCACCCTGACGGTGAAGCGCGACGAGGATGGCGCTTCCATCACAGTCGCCGATACCGGCGAAGGCATTTCACCGGATCGTCAGGCACGTGTGTTTGAACGCTTCGAGCGCGGACAGCGCGGCGGGGCCGGGCTCGGTCTCGCCCTGGTGAAGGAAATCGTGGAAATGCATGGCGGCTGGGTCGATCTCGCCTCGGCCCCGGAAGAAGGCACAACCGTCGTCTGTCACCTTCCGGTCATTGCGAAAGTGGCGTCAGCGCCGGAACTGGACCTGACCGGACTTTTGCGTCCTGCCGGACAAAAAGCGGCCGCGGACGGCTAGCCCTGATATTCCGGCATGCGGACGATCAGGCCGTCGAGCTCCGGCGACACCTTGATCTGGCAGGACAGGCGGGAATTGGCTTCCACATCGGTCGCAAAATCCAGCATGGATTCCTCGACACCGGATTTTTCACCGGTCTTGCTGACCCAGGCCTCATCGACATAGACATGGCAGGTGGCACACGCACACGCGCCGCCGCAATCGGCATCGATACCCGGCACCATGTTGCGGATCGCGCCTTCCATGACGGTCAGGCCATCGGCCACGTCGATCTCGTGCTTTGTGCCATCGTGCTCGATATAGGTGATTTTTGCCATAATCCGTCTCCGCAGGTCGGACGCGAATTGGCGGCTCGGGCGCGGAAAGTCAAGACGAGGGTGCTTGCGGGGCGCGGCGCGCTTCACTAATCGGAGAGCATGACGACTCCGCCGCTCACTTTCTCCCTGCCCGATGCCGCCGCGACCGAGACTTTAGGCGCGCGTCTCGGGTCTGTCCTGAAACCCGGCGATATTGTCCTGCTGCATGGTGATCTGGGCATGGGTAAAACCACGCTGGCGCGCGGCATGATTGCCGCCTTGTGCGGCGTGACCGACGCGCCGAGCCCGACCTATACGCTGGTGCAATCCTATGACACGGAAAGCGGCGACTGGCTGTTGCATGCCGATCTCTACCGCATTGAAGACGAGGGTGAGCTGGAAGAGCTGGGGCTGGACGACGCCTTTGACGACGCCATCTGCCTGATTGAATGGCCCGACCGGCTGGGGCGGTATCTGCCGTCGCGGCGGCTCGACCTACATCTGGTGCAGGACGGGGCGCAGAGAATCGCGCAGATTCACCCGGTTGGAGACTGGGGAGGGCGGCTGGCCAATGTCTGACCGCGAGATCGAAATTGGGACATTCCTGAAGGAGGCCGGCTGGGGCGAGGCGCGCCAACAGGCCTTTCCGGGCGATGCCTCGACGCGCAGCTACCGGCGGCTCTATCGGGGCGATGACACGGCTGTGCTGATGAATGCGCCTACACAGGCCGAAGCCCCCGCCTGTCCGCCAGAGGCCACGCCGGATGAGCGCGCAGCCCTCGGCTATAATGCGCTCGCGCGGCTGGCCGGGCCCAATCTGGCGGCCTTTGCCGGTCTCACCGAAGAATTGACAGCGCGCGGGTTTTCAGCGCCGCACATCCTGTCCGCGGATCTGCCGCGCGGACTGCTGCTGCTGGAGGATCTCGGTGATGATCTGTTCGCGCGCGCCATCCCGGCGGGCGCGGACGAGGGCGAGCTCTATCGCCATGGCGTCGAGGCATTGGCCGCGATCTATCGCTCCAGCTTCCCGTCCGCTCTGCGCCATCATGGCGGAACGTGGCATATTCTCGACTATGACAATGCGGCCCTTCTGGCGGAAACGGAGCTCTTCCTCGACTGGTATGTCGAAAAACATCTTGGCCACCGTGTTTCGTCCGCGGATCGGCAAAGCTGGCGCGATGTCTGGGGGGCGGCCTTTCCCGCGCTGGAGACTGAAGCGACCGGGCTGGCATTGCGCGACTATCATGCCGAAAACCTGCTCTGGTTGCCCGCGCGAGCCGGCCCGGCCCGTGCCGGGCTGATCGATTATCAGGACGCGCTGTTTGTGCATCCGGCCTATGATCTGGTCTCGCTGCTGGAGGATGCGCGCCGCGATGTGCCGACCGAACTGGCGGCGGGGATGAAAGCGCATTTCCTCAAAGCGGCGCATATCTCCGATGCCGGCGCTTTTGATGCGGCCTATGCGGTGCTGGGAGCCCAGCGGAATGCCAAAATCCTGGGTATTTTCGTGCGTTTGGCAATGCGGGACGGAAAACCGAAATATCTCGACCTGTTGCCACGCGTGGCGCGCCACTTCCTCACAGATATCTCCCACCCCGCCCTTTCGGATGTGCGCGCCCTGATCCATGCTCTCGCGCCTGAACTGAATGAAATGGCCGGCGGATGATCACGATAGAAACGGGCATGGCGCTGGCGGCAGGTCTGGGCACGCGGATGCGGCCCCTCACCCTGACCCGGCCCAAGGCGCTCGTCGAGGTCAATGGCAAACCGCTTCTCGATCACGTGCTCGACCGGTTTGCCGACGTTGGCGTTTCCAGCGCCGTGGTCAATATCCACCATTTTGCCGATCAGATGCGCGACCATCTGAGCCAACGCGCCGACCCACCGGCCCTTCGGATTTCCGATGAAAGCGAGCTGGTTCTCGAAACCGGTGGCGGGCTGGTCAAGGCCCGCCCTTTGCTGGGGGATGATCCGGTTTTCGTCTCGAATATCGATGCCCTCTGGGCGGAAGGCGAAACAGCCGAGCTGGATCGGCTGCGCGCGGCGTGGACGGGCGATGAGATGGACGCGCTCCTTCTTCTCGCCCGCCGCGAGGACACGCTGGGCTATGGCGGTGCGGGTGACTTCTTTCTGGAAGCCGAGGGCCGTGTTCGCCGCCGCGGGTCCGCCGACAGCGCGCCTTACGTTTTTGCCGGAACCCAAATCCTCAACCCGGCCGTTATTGACGGCTATCGCGAAGAAGCGTTCTCGCTCAACCGGATCTGGGATGCCTTGCTGGCGAAAGGCCGTGTTCATGGCCTGGTGATGGATGCCTTCTGGATGCATGTCGGGGATCCTGATGCGCGCGATGCCGCCGAGGGGCGGCTGACATGAGCGAAATCTTCAAACCCGATTGCCCACGCGTTTTTACCACGCCGCCGCAGACCGATTTCCTGAAACTCTTGGCCGAAACCCTGAAGGCGGAATTCGGCGACACGCCGGAATCTCTGGCCCGGGTGACCATCCTGACGCCGACACGGCGCGCCGGGCGGGCGCTGGCCGCCGCTTTTTCGAGCCTCGAGAACAGCGCACAAGCGACGCTCTTGCCGCTTATCCGTCCGATCGGTGATGTGGATGCCGATGACCCCCCTTTCGAGCCGGGCGAACTGGCCACCATCGCGCCGCCCGCGATCAACCCGGTGCGCCGCACATTTGAACTGGCGCGGCTGATCCTCGCCAAGGATGCGGCGCAGGGCGGGACCATGGCGGCGGCGGGAGCCATTGCCCTGGCGGGGCCGTTGAGCCAGCTGATCGACGATATCTGGACCGAAGAAACCGGCGATGTGTCGGCACTCGGCGAGACCATCCGCGCCCTCCTGCCCGATCATCTCAAGGAATCCGCCGACTTCATCTCTATCGTCATGGCCGCCTGGCCGTTGCGTCTGGCCGAGCTGGGCATGAGCGACCCGGCCCAGCGCCGCTCCGCCCTGTTATCAGCCCTGGCGGATCGCTGGCGGGAAGATCCGCCGCCGGGTCCGGTGATTGCCGCCGGTTCGACCGGTTCGATTCCGGCCGTCGCCGACCTGATGGCCGCCATAGCGCACATGCCGCAAGGGGCCGTCGTTCTGCCCGGGCTCGACCGGGATATGGATGACAAGGCATGGGCGGCGCTGGAGACGGATGATCAACATCCCCAGCAGGCAATGCAGACCTTCCTGAAAAGAATCGATCTGCCCCGCAGCGCGGTCGCCAACTGGCCGGGCCACGCCACTGATAATCAGGGCGCGGCGCGGCAACGCATATTGGCCGAATCCCTGCGGCCCGCCGAAGAAACCAGCGACTGGCTGTCTCGCATCGATGAGATCGAAAGCGGCTGGGGGGCCGGGTTTCTGGATGCCGGTTTCAAGGGGCTCTCCATTCTGGAGGCGCCGACGCCGGAAGTGGAGGCCCGCGCGATTGCGCTGGCGGTCCGTGAAACACTGGAAACGCCGGGCAAGACGGCCATGGTTGTTACGCCGGACCGCGGTATTGCCGACCGGGTGCTGGCGGCGATGCGGGGTTATGGCGTGGCACTGGACGATTCTGCCGGGCGCCCTCTGTCGCAGACGCCGGCGGGCAGTTTTCTGCGCCTGATCCTGGATGCCGCCGCCGATCCCGGCGCGACCCAGCCGCTCGCCGCACTGTGGGCCTCGCCCTTTTTCGCGCTGGGCCTGTCACGCGGGAAAGCCCGGCAGCGCTTTGACACGATTGATATTGCACTGCGAGGTTCGCGGCCGGGACGATCCTTCGCCTCGGTCTCTGCGCGCCTCGAGACAGCGGGCGACAAGGCCCTGATGGATCAGCTGACGGGACATCTGACCCGTCTGGAGGGCAATACCCGGCCCGTGGCGGAATGGGCGCGCCTGCAGGCTGAAACCGGTGAAGCACTGGCCGCTGACGACAAGCGCTCCGGCGCGGAACGGCTCTGGATCAATGAGGATGGCGAAGCGGCCGCGACCCTGATCCGCGAACTCATCACAGAATCCGAAATCCTGCCCGATCTGACCCTGCGCGATTATGCCGAATTGTTCGACACGCTGGGCCGCGCGCGCGCCGTGCGGCCACGCGGCGAAGTGCATCCACGCCTGCGTCTGCTGGGCCCGATCGAAGCGCGCCTTCTGTCGGCGGACCGGGTCATTCTGGCCGGCCTCAATGAAGGTGTCTGGCCCGCCGGGCTGGGCATTGATCCGTGGATGTCGCGCGGTATGCGGGCCGAGGCCGGACTGCCACCGCGCGAGAAACGGCTGGGTCGGGCCGCGCACGACTTTGCGCAACTCGCCTGTGCGCCCGAAGCCATGCTGACACGATCAGAGAAACAGGATGGAGCGCCTGCTGTGGCTTCGCGCTGGCTGTGGCGTCTGAAGACGCTGGCCAGAGGCGCGCTGGGCGAGACAGCCGATGCGGCGCTGTCGCCGAAAACCCATTATCTCGCGCTGGCGCGGGCGCTGGATCATACGCCGGACCCGGTTGCCGTGACAGAGCCGCGCCCCTGCCCGCCGGTATCGGTGCGCCCGAAATCCCTGTCTGTGACCGAAATCCGCAACTGGATCCGTGACCCCTACACGATTTATGCCCGGCGCATACTGGGTCTGCGTCCGCTTGACGATCTTGACCAGAATGCGCTGCCGTCCACGCGCGGCACCGCCATTCACAAGGCCTTCGAGCTGTTTGTGAAGGATGTCGGCCCCGGACCGCTGCCCGAGAGCGCTTTGCATGATCTGATGAAGCACGGACGCGATGCCGCGATCGAGGCCGGGATGGATGAGGCCGAGCTGGTTCCGGACATGATCCGGTTTGAACGCCTGGCCCGGTGGTTCCTCGATTGGGAGGCCACGCGCCGCGCGAACGATATCCGGCCCCTCGGGCTGGAGAAACGGGCAGAATGGCAAGTGGCCGGGACCGACTTCATCTTGCGGGGCAAGGCGGATCGTCTGGATGACCGCCCGGATAACCGGATCGATATTCTCGACTACAAGACCGGGCGTACGCCGTCGGCAACGGCGACAGCCGCCGGGTTTGAACCGCAAACACCGCTGGAAGCGGCCATGCTGCGAGATGGCGCGTTTGACGGTATCTATCCGACCGAACCGGGCGACCTCCTCTATATCAAGCTGTCGGGCGGGCGCGACGCCGGCAGTGAAGTGAAGATCAATGATAGCGGGAAGGATGCGAAATCCACCGACGAATTTGTGCTCCAGTATGAAGCGATCCTGCGGCGTCTGATCGAACGATATGGCAAGGAGAGTACGCCTTATCTGGCGCAGGTTTTCCCGCAGTTTGAAAATGAATGGGGCGATTACGACCGGCTCAGCCGCCGGGTCGAATGGTCATCAGCCGAAGATAAAGATGGAGGCCCGGAATGACCCCCGCCATCCGGCACGCCACCGAACAGCAGACGCTCGCCGCCCGGCCTGATCACCACATTCACGTTGAAGCCAATGCCGGGTCAGGCAAGACGCGGGTTCTGGTCAGCCGGGTGGCGCGCCTGCTGCTCACCGGATCGGCGCCGGATAAAATTCTCTGCCTGACCTACACCAAGGCTGCTGCAGGCGAGATGAAATCGCGTCTGTTTGAAACGCTGGGCGAGTGGTCGATTGCCAATGACGAGACGCTGCGCGGGAAGCTGAACAAGCTCTATAATGACGAGAGCCGGGCCTATACCGGCAGCGACCTCGCCGAGGCGCGAAAGCTCTTTGCCCGCGCTCTGGAAACGCCGGGCGGTCTGGCCGTACAAACCATCCACGCCTTCTGCCAGTCGCTCTTGCAACGCTTCCCTTTGGAAGCCGGTTTGCCGCCCGGCTTTGACGTCGCCGATGATGCTGATAATCGCGCCATTGCCGCCGAAGCACGGCGCGGCCTTCTGCTGGCCGCCCAGACGGATTCCGGACTGCATGAGGCGCTGGAGGCGCTGTATGCGCGCGGTGTGGACAGTTTTGACCTGATCGTGAAACTGGTTGCAGGCAAGCGTCTGGACTTTTCCCGGCTGCTCTTGGAACACGGCGAGGCGGGTCTTCGCGCCGCGCTGCGGGCCGAACTGGGGCTGTCAGATAACGAGACCTCCAGCGGACTATCGGAAAGCGGTTGGCTGGACGCCCCGCAGGATGCGCTTTTGTCTGCGGCCGCGACACTCGCCACCGGCTCGAAGACGGATCAGCAACAGGCGGATCGTATCCAGGCCGCCCTGAAGGCAAGGGATCCCGGAACAGCACTGGCGATCATCAATGATGTTTATTTCACGCAGAAAGGCGAGTTGCGGAAAAGCTTTGCCACCAAACCGGTCCGCGAGACCTATCCGGCGATTGATGAGCTGCTCACCCGCGAAGCGGCGCGGCTCTCGGATCTGCGCGGCCGGATCGCTGCCGCAGACATGGCCGAGGCGTCGGAGGCAGCCACGCGTCTCAGCGCACACTATATCCGCCGCTATGAAGCGGGCCTGCGCGCCCTCCGGCGTCTGGACTATGCCGATCTGATCGCCTTTGCGGTCAAATTGCTGGATGATTCCGAGGCGCGCGACTGGATCCGCTACAAGCTGGATCAGGGCATTGATCACGTTCTGGTGGATGAAGCGCAGGACAATGCGCCCGAGCAATGGCGTGTCATCGGTGCACTGGTCGAGGAATACTTCTCCGGCACCGGCATAGACCAGGCAACGCCGAAGACTGTCTTCACGGTCGGGGATGAAAAGCAATCCATCTATTCCTTCCAGGGGGCCGAGCCACGGCAATTTCTGGCCTGGGGCGAGCGCTTGCGCAGCGATGCCCACGCCGCCAGACAGAAGTTTGAAACCCCGTCTCTGTCGGTGTCCTTCCGGTCTGCACCGGTCATTCTGGCCGCCGTCGATCAGGCCTTTGAACCGGAACGCCGGCTGGGCGAACGCAAGGCCGTCCTGTCCGCGCCGGAAACCAAATTTGTAGCCCCGGATGACACCGGCGAAGTCGTGAGTGCGGGCTATGAGCCCTCGCAGCAGGCCTTCGAGCGCTATCAGCCGCATCAGGCCGCCTGGGATGAGCGACCGGGACTGGTGGAAATCTGGCCAGCTGTTTCGCCGGAGAAAAAGGCCGAAGCCCCCGACCCGGCAGAGCCGGTTGACCGGGAAAGCCAGCAAAGCCCGAGCCACAGGCTGGCCGGGCTGGTCGCGGCCGAAATTCGCCGCATTCTGGATGATGGCGATGCGGTGCATGATGAAAAAATCAAGGGCATGCGCGCAGCCGAGCCGAAGGACATTCTGGTTCTGGTCAGCACGCGCAGCAGCTTTTTCCGCGAGCTGATCCGGCGATTAAAGCAATTGGCTGTGCCCGTTGCCGGGGCCGACCGCATGGTGCTGACCAAAGAATTGGCTGTACAGGACCTGATCAATCTGGCCGAAATTGCCCTTAACCCGCTGGATGATCTGAAGCTGGCGGAGTTCCTGAAGACGCCTTTCTTCGATCCCGCCGACAGCCCGCCGCCAATTGATGAGCAGGTCTTGTTCAATCTCGCCCACAAACGCGGCAAGCAGAGCCTGTGGTCCCGGCTGCAGGACAGCGCCGATCCGGAGCTGACCGAAGCGCGCGAGGCCCTGATGCGGGCGCGCAACCGGATTGAGACGGCGGGCGTTTACAGCTTTTTTGCCGATTTCCTGAATGAGCGCTCCACCACCGGCGAAACGCGCCAGAAGCGTCTGTTTGCGCGTCTGGGAGAGGAAGCCCGCGATCCGGTCGAGGAATTTCTCGCCCGTGCGATCAGCTTCGAGCAACAAAACACGGCGTCTTTGCGAGGCTTTATCGTTGATCTGAAAGCCGGTGAAGGCCAGATCAAGCGCGAGATGGATCAAGGGCGGGGCGAGGTCCGGGTCATGACAGTGCATGGCTCGAAAGGGCTGGAAGCGCCCATCGTGATTCTCCCCGATACGACCCGTTCGCCCATGGCTCGCGCCGATCGCAGCCTCTATTTCACGGAAGACTTCGGCATTGTCTGGGGACCACCCGGCCAGATCAAGCCGCCCTTGATCGAGGCCTATTCCGAAGCGGATATCGCCAGCGCCGATGGCGAGAGCGCACGCCTGCTCTATGTCGCGCTGACCCGCGCCAGCGACCGGCTTCTGATCTGCGGCTGGAAGCGCCATGCCGCGCCCGGCCGCGTGGAAAAACGCAGCTGGTATGAACGCCTTGATACGCTGTGGAGAGGTGACGGCTGGAGCGAATGCGACAGCCCCGTGATCAATGAGGATGGCGATGTCGAACCGGCAAGACGCTTTGGCACCGTGCCGGAAAAACTGGGCAAGGTGACCCGGCAGGACAGGCAGATCACCTTGCCGGACTGGGCGTTGGCCCCGGCGGCGGAAGAGGCCGGTATGGCCCGCACCATTGCGCCGTCTCATCTGGCGGATGGAATGGACAGCCCGGTGATGTCACCATTGGCCGATGATGGCGGCCGCCGCTTCCGTCGCGGTTCGCTGATCCATAAATTGCTGGAAACCCTGCCCGATATTCCAGAAGGGCGGCGCGAAGAATCAGCGCGCGCCTATCTGGCCTCGCAAACCGGTCTGGACGACGCCCTGCGTGAGCAGATCGCCCATGAAACGCTGGCCGTGATCTCGCATCCGGGCTTTGCGCCGATTTTCGGACCCGGTAGCCTCGCCGAGGTATCCCTGACCGGCACCGCGCCCGGTCTGCCGGCCGGCACAAGGCTGAACGGGCAGGTCGACCGGCTGGTCATAACCGATCACGAAATCCTGATTGTGGACTACAAAACCAACCGTCCACCGCCGACCGAGGCGAAAGACGTACCGCGCCTTTATCTGGCCCAAATGGCCGCCTACCAAGCCCTTCTGCGGGCGATCCACCCCGGCCGGAAAGTGCGCTGTGCACTGGTCTGGACGGATGGTCCGCGATTGATGGAACTGGACGATGCAGCCCTCGCAAAGGCTCTCGCAGCAGGCGTGAAAGCTTGACGGCGGGGATTGCACTTCCTAGGTCAGCCCCGAGCGAAGACTGCGCCTTGCAGGATTCGAATTTTATGAAGGAGAGTTGCGATGTCGACCATAGCGGTCAGCGATGACTCGTTTGAAAGCGATGTTCTGAAATCAGACAAGCCCGTCCTCGTGGACTTCTGGGCAGAGTGGTGCGGTCCGTGCAAACAGATCGGCCCGGCTCTGGAAGAAATCGCGACGAGCATGTCGGGCGAAATTACCATCGCCAAGGTCAATATCGACGACAATCCGATGACGCCCGGAAAGTATGGCGTGCGCGGCATCCCGACGCTCATGATCGTCCGCGGCGGCGAAGTGGTGTCCACCAAGATCGGCGCCATGGCCAAGACCAAGATCGAGGAATGGATCAAGGAAACGCTGGTGTCAGCGGAAGCCTGATCCGACTGAGATACTCCTTGAAAAGGGCTCGCGACTGGCGAGCCCTTTTTTGTTGGAAATAACACAAAGGCTATTCGCTACGCACTTGTGACAGCGCGGTCTCCATAGCCGCGTCCGCCGGAACCAGAATATCAGGCTCAACGCCGACGCCCTCGATCCGGCCATTGGTCAGGGAGTAATAATCCGCAATGGGCAGATAGAGCTGGAACCCGCCCGGCATGTCATAAACCCGTTGTGACAACATCTGTCCGGCGGATGGTTGGCCAATCAAAATCGCGCGCGTAGATGCCTGCAAGGCGTCCGCAGCAATTTCGGCGGCGCTGGCCGTGTCCTCACTGATAAGGACATAAACCGGCCCTGCAAAATGGGGCCCGTCCGGGCTGAGGCGTGCCAAAGTCAGGTCGTTCGCCTGAACCGAATCCCAGAAATCACGAATGGACCAACCGGTCCAGGGTTCGACACCCTCGACATCTTGCGGTCCGGGTGCGCGGTCCATACGGGCATTCCAGCCCTGAGACACAAACACGCCGATATCCAACGGGGCAGTGAGCACGTGTTCGACCAATGGTTTGAACGCAAACATGCCGCCCCGATTGGCGCGCAGGTCGATAATCAACGCTGATGCGCCCTGTTCCGCGATGTCATCATAGGCGGCATCAACTTGTTCGAAGGTATCATTCCCCATCATTGTATTGACGGTAAGGACGGCAATATCGCCATCCCAGGTCAGCGCCGCACCATTGCCGCCAATCCGCAACTGGTCGACCCATTCCGTTACGGCCTCTGCGTCACGATTCTCCCGGCGCAGGTCGACATGGGAAAACGGACCGGAGTCCCAGATTGCCTCAAAGCCAGCCCTGAATTCCTCCTCAGTGGTGGCGGTTTGCGCCAGTTCGAGCGTCGCCTGTTCGACGGCGGCATAGACGGCATTGTCGAGTTCGCTCGGATTATAGTGGTATGCGTGCATGGCCGCATTGATTTCATTTGCGAGCGCTATGAAGTCCGTGGGCGAGGGCTCGGTCTGGGCAACGCCCTGTGAGGATAGGGCCAGCGCCATTGCGGCAGCTGTCGCAGCTAAATATCGGTTCATGAGTTAATCCGTCGCTATCTGGAGTGGGTATACCACTTGGATGCGCCCTCGTGCCGCATTGGATGCGGCCTCATGAAAACGGGGCCCTAATGGTCCGGAATGTCAGCGAGAGACGGCGCTCGCGCAGCATACGTATTCCGTCAACAACATCGTTCTTCCGGGCCGGGATTTCATGGGTCCAGTCATAGCGGGCCGGCCCCGATAGCAGGATCAGGCTGCGCGGCTCGAGTCTGATGGCTCGTCTCTCACCACTCACGCGGCGGCGAAATAGCATGTCGGTGGCACTGCCAAGACTGAGCGAGGCGATCACCGGGCCGAAACAGGGCGCGCAATCGATTTGGGCGGATATGCCCTGCCCCGGCAGATATTCGTTGATGATGACCTGGTCGGGTGAACGATCAAAAACCTGCATGATCGCCGGTAGTTGCAATATTGGCTGCAAGGCATCGGGTATCGGACCAAGGTCATCCGCCGGATCGACATGCCGCGCGCGGTAATCATAGCGCCAGCCATAATGCTGGACCCGGCGCTTGAGGTCCGTGCGCCATGGCTGGGTATCAATCCAGCGGATCAATTGCTGTTCCGCCTCGGACGGCAGGGCATTCGGGATGCAATTTGCGTTTGGCGGGAGTTGACCGGAATGCGCCATCTGGCGTCATGCTAGCCTGAGGTTGTGTGCGGTGTCACGCCGGAATTGAGGCCCAGCACTTCGCCCGCCAGATAAAGCGAGCCGCAGATGAGGATGCGCGGGGCGGGATCGTCGCGGATGGCATCGGCAATGGCGGAGAAGAGATCGGTATTGGCCTCGGCCATCAGACCCGCGCTGCGGGCGGCGGTCACGATGTCTGCCGGGCTTTGAGAGCCGCCCCGTCCACCGGAAAAGCCGATTGCCTGCACGCGCCGGGCGAGCCCGGAAAAATGCCGGAGATAGCCGGCCGCATCCTTGTTGGGCGAAAAGGCACAAATCAGCATCAGGGGCCGCGGAGACCGTGCTTCCAGATCGGCCAGGGCGCGCGCCAGCGCCTGACCGGCGGCTTCATTGTGCCCGCCATCAAGCCAGACTTCGGCCTCCCCTGCGGCAGCCAGGACCGGGCCGGATGTGAGGCGTTGCAGGCGGGCAGGCCAGACAGCGTTTTCCAGCCCGCTGCGAACGGCCGGTTCGTCATATCCGGCCGCCCGGGCAGCAGCGACGGCGATCCCGGCGTTGATGATCTGGTGTTCGCCCGGAAGGGCCGGACGCGGCAAATCCCAGAGCAGGTTTTCCTCCTCGTAAACGAGGCGGTCATGTTCCGACCAGGCGCGATAGTCGCGGCCCCAGAGGCGCAAGGGTGCGCCGATGGCATTCCCGATGGCGCCGATACGGTCTTCGGCTTCATCGCGTTGAGGGCCGATGATGGCAGGAACACCCCGCTTCAGGATACCCGCCTTCTCGCCGGCAATCCCGGCAATCTCGCTGCCCAGAAATTCGGCATGATCAAGACTGACCGGGGTGATGACGCTGACTTGCGGCTTGCCAATGACATTGGTGGCATCAAAGCGGCCGCCGAGCCCAACTTCAAGGATGAGGCGATCTGCCGGCGTTTCGGAAAAAAGCAGAAAAGCGGCGGCCGTGGTGATTTCAAAGAAAGTAATCGGTGCGCCGTCATTGGCCGCTTCACAGCGCGCAAAGGCGTCGATCAGCCGGGCGTCGTCGACCGGTTTTCCGGCCAGTACGATGCGCTCATTGAAGCGGACCAGGTGTGGCGAGGTATAGACATGGACGCGCTCGCCCGCCGCTTCGGCAATCGCCGTCAGATAGGCGCATACCGAGCCCTTGCCGTTGGTGCCCGCGACATGGATGACCGGTGGCAGGCGCAGATGCGGTTGGCCGAGCTTTTCCAGCAAGGATTCGAGCCGGTCCAGCGACAGGTCGATCTTCTTCGGGTGAAGGGAAGCCAGCCGGTCCAGCACCGGCTGAAGCGCGTCAGCCGCCGGCATGATCGGCAGGCTGCGCGGGGCGTTTGAGCGCCGGGACGTTCGAGCCGCCGCGCTTCATCAGCGTGCGCAACATGCGGCCCAGAGTCTCGCGCATTTCATGGCGGTGGATGACGCGGTCAATCATGCCCTTTTCCAGCACGTATTCGGACGTCTGGAAGCGTTCCGGCAGTTTTTCGCGAATGGTCTGCTCGATCACGCGGCGACCAGCAAAGCCGATCATCGCGCCGGGTTCGGAGATGTGGATATCGCCCAGCATGGCATAGGAGGCCGTGACTCCGCCCGTGGTCGGGTCAGTGAGGACGACGATATAGGGCAGGCCCGCCTCTTTGAGATCCTGCACGGCCAGCGTCGTGCGCGGCATCTGCATCAGGGAGAGACAGCCCTCCTGCATGCGCGCCCCGCCGGCGGCGGTGAAGGCGATCAGGGGTGTGCGGTCCTTGACGGCGGCATTGGCGGCCGTAATGAAGGCTTCGCCCGCTGCCATGCCCAGCGATCCGCCCATGAAGGCGAAGTCCTGAACGAGTACGGTGGATGGCACACCGCCAATCGAGCCCTGGCCGATGGACATGACATCATCGCGGCCGGTTTTCTTGCGGGCGGCAGAGAGGCGCGAGGTGTAGGGCTTGTCATCCCTGAATTTCAACGGGTCCTTTGGAACCTCCGGCATGGCCAGCGTGGTCCAGTCCCCGTCAAAGGTGAATTTGAACCGGTAGTCCGGCCCGATCCGCATGTGATGACCCGCGGGCGTGACAAACATTCCCGCTTCCAGGTCCTTGTGGAAGACCATGTCTCCCGAGACCGGGCACTTCACCCAGAGATGTTCCGGCGTGTCGCGCTTGGAGAAGATTTTCGAGACACCCGGAGGGGTCAGTCGTTCCAGCCAGCTCATGACAATCCTGTTCTAGGGCGCAGCGCGTACGGCTGCCGATATATTCCGGACAAGTTCTAACGCAGTTTTCGTGCCGCCGTCATGGTTTGCGCTCACAATGGCGCTACCCACCACAACGGCATCGGCTCCGCCAGAGGCAATTTCAGCCGCCTCTTCCGGCGTTCTGACGCCAAATCCGACCGCCACGGGCAGGCCGGTGGCGGTCTGAACGCGCTTCACCGCATCGGCGACATCGGTGGCCGCGCCCTTGCCCATGCCGGTGACGCCGGTGGTGGAGACATAATAGACAAAGCCGGACGAGCCCTCGGCCACGGCCTTCAACCGGTCGTCATTCGAGGTGGGTGTGGCCAGCCGGATGATGGAGATGTTTTCCGCCGCCAGCGCTTCGCGCAGCTCTGTGTCTTCTTCCGGCGGCAGGTCCACGCAGATGAGTCCATCGACACCAGCGTCAGCCGCCGCCTTTGCGAAAGCGGCATAGCCCATATGATGGACCGGATTGGCATAGCCCATCAGAACCAGCGGCGTGTCGGGATGGTTCGCGCGGAAGGTCTTGGCGAGGGCCAGCGTGCCTTTCAGCGTCATGCCATTGTCGAGCGCGCGCAGGGCGGCGCCCTGGATGGACGGGCCGTCGGCCATGGGGTCGGTAAACGGCATGCCGAGCTCGATCACGTCGGCCCCGGCAGCGGGGAGTGCATCGAGCAAGTCAGCCGTCTCGCCATCCCCGGCCATGATGTAGGTGACAAAACCGGCCCGGTTCCCGGCTTTCAGCGCCGCGAATTTGGTGGTGAGGCGGTTCATTGGTTTGCTCTCTGAATGCACAAAAGACCCCTCACCCCTCGCATCCGCCTTCCTACCGGAAGCCGGACGCTCTTCCCTCTCCCTCGAGGGAGAGGGAGAGAATGCGAGCCCTGCAAGGGTGAGTATTCGAGGGTGAGGGGGGACATCATACCTCCACTCCCAACATCCTCGCGACCTGGGGCACATCCTTGTCGCCGCGGCCACACATATTCATCAGGATAATGCCGTCCGGCCCGAGCTCCGTGGCCAGATCGCGAACCCGAGCGAGCGCATGGGCCGGTTCGAGCGCCGGGATGATGCCTTCCAGCTTCGAGCAGAGCTGGAACATTTCCAGCGCCTCGTCATCGGTGGCCGAGACATATTCGGCGCGCTTCACATCGTGCAGGAAGGCGTGTTCCGGGCCGATGCCGGGATAATCCAGCCCCGCCGATATGGAATGTCCCTCTACGATCTGGCCATCTGCATCCTGCAGAAGATAGGTGCGGTTGCCGTGGAGAATGCCCGGCTCGCCGCCATTGAGGCTGGCGGCATGGTCGGGCGTGTCCAGACCCTTGCCGGCGGCTTCCACACCGATCAGGCGCACGCTCTCATCCTCCAGGAAGGGGTAGAAGAGACCCATCGCGTTGGACCCGCCCCCAATGCAAGCCACTGCAGCGTCGGGAAGCTTGCCAATGCGTTCCAGCATCTGTTCGCGGGCCTCGCGGCCGATCACGGACTGGAAATCGCGGACCATCATGGGATAAGGGTGCGGGCCGGCCACCGTGCCGATGACGTAGAAGGTCTCGTCCGGATAGGTCACCCAGTCACGCAGCGCCTCGTTCATCGCATCCTTCAACGTGCCGCGCCCCGATTTGACCGCATGCACCTTCGCGCCCAGCAATTTCATGCGGAAGACATTGGGGGCCTGTCGTTCCACGTCGGTCGCACCCATGAAGACCTCACACGGCAGGCCAAAGCGGGCCGCGACCGTGGCGGTGGCGACGCCGTGCTGACCCGCGCCGGTCTCGGCGATGATGCGGGTCTTGCCCATGCGTTTGGCGAGCAGGACCTGCCCCAGACAATTATTGATCTTGTGCGCGCCGGTATGGTTCAGCTCGTCGCGCTTGAGCCAGATCTGCGCCCCACCGAAATGTTCGGTCAGACGCTCGGCGAAATACAAGGGGCTGGGCCGGCCGACATAGTGTTTGAGGAAGTCCTCGAATTCGGCGGTGAAGGCGGGATCGGCCTTGGCGGCCTCATAGGCTTTTTCGAGCGCCAGAATGTTGGGCATCAGGGTTTCGGCGACATAGCGGCCGCCGAACTCGCCAAAGCGGCCCTGCGCATCCGGATATTGCGAAAAAGCGTTGGGTTTGGTCATGCCATTATCCGTTCAGTGCCCTGGCGAAATCCGCCATCTTCCCTGCCGACTTCTTGCCGGGGCCGACCTCGATCCCTGATGAGACATCGACCGCGCTTGCGCCGGACGCCTCGACAGCGGCGCGGACATTGGCGGCATCCAGCCCGCCGGACAAGAGCCAGGGCGTGGTGATGTTCAGCGATTTCAGCAGTGCATAATCATAGGTCGAACCCCAGCCACCCGGCCGCGTGGCGCCTTTGGGTGGTTTGGCATCAAAAAGGATCATGTCGGCGATGCCGTCATAGGCGGACGCGGCGTCCAGATCGGCCAGATCGGCCACCGGCAGAGCCTTGATCACACCTTTCCGGGCAAAGGGTTTTGCCGCAGCGACCTGTTCGGGCCTTTCCCGGCCGTGCAGCTGGATCCAGTCGGGCGCGAGGGTTGCGCGGATATCCTGCAGCTGCTCCATATCGGCATCGACCGTGACGGAGACGATATCGACCCTCTCCCGGCCAACATCCCACAAGCGCGCAGCGGTCGCCGGCTCGATATGCCGCGGCGAAGGCGGGAAGTGGACAAAGCCCACCCAGCGCGCGCCCAGCCGGACAGCGTCCAGCACATCGCCTTGCGTACGCAGGCCGCAGAATTTGATGTCGGTCATGAAAAGGCAGATAGCCTATTTTGCGGAGGCGTCGACCCGCTCGCGCAATTCCTTGCCAGTCTTGAAGAAGGGCACGTATTTGTCCTTCACCGAGACCGAAGCGCCGGTGCGCGGATTGCGGCCTTCACGCGCCTTGCGGTGGCGAACCGAGAAGGCACCGAAGCCGCGCAGCTCGACCCGGTCACCCCGGGCCAGCGCGTCACCGATTTCGTCAAAGACGGCATTTACGACCCGCTCGACATCGCGTTGAAACAAGTTCGGATTCTCTTCCGCGAGCTTTGCAATGAGTTCCGACTTGATCATGCGTGTCTCCCTGCGTGGTCTAGGGTCTTAAGTTGCGCCAGTCCAAGGCCATGAGTCAATGAAAGATATCAAGAAAAAGGCCGGACGCGTTGCGTCCGGCCTGAATCTTCCGTGATCGTGGGCCGGATTACTTCCCGGCTGCCGCTTTCACAGCGTCGCGAACTTCAGCGACTTTCGCTGATTTCACGATCTCGATGTCATTGGCTTCAGCATAATCCACCAGCTGGGCCTTGGTCATCGCGTCAAAGTCCTCGCCCGCATCCGCGGCTTCGGCCTTGCCATCTGCTTTCGCAGCGGCCTTCTTCGCCGCCGGCTTCTTCTCTTCAGCTGCAGGTGCAGCGTCTTTCAGGGCCGCACCGAGGATATCCCCGAGTGAAGCGCCGGAATCCGAAGAGCCGTATTGCTGAACCGCTTCTTTCTCCTCGGCGATTTGCAGCGCCTTGATGGAGAGAGAGACACGACGCGAACCCTTGTCGATATTCATGACGCGGGCATCGATCTTGTCGCCAACGGCAAAACGCTCTGGGCGCTGCTCGTCGCGATCACGGGACAGGTCTGATTTGCGGATGAAGGACTTCAGATTGTTGTCATCACCGAAGGTCACCTCGATGCCACCGGAGGTGATTTCGCTGACCGTCACGGTGATGGTCTCGTTGCGGCGATAGCCACCTTCGTCCATCGGGTCGCTGGCCAGTTGCTTGATGCCGAGGGAGACGCGCTCTTTCTCGATATCGATGTCCAGCACCTTGGCGTGAACCGTGTCACCCTTGTTGTAGTCCTTGACCGCTTCGTCACCGGACTTGTTCCAGTCGATGTCGGAGAGGTGAACCATGCCGTCGATCTCGTCGTCGATGCCGACAAAGAGGCCGAATTCGGTGATGTTCTTGACTTCACCTTCCACGGTCGAACCGATCGGGTGCTTCTCGGCCAGCATATCCCAGGGGTTACGCTGGGTTTGCTTGATGCCGAGCGAGATGCGGCGCTTGTCCGAATCCACATCCAGAACCATGACGTCCACTTCTTCGGAGGTGGAGACGATCTTGCCCGGATGAACATTCTTTTTCGTCCAGGACATTTCGGAGACGTGCACCAGACCTTCGACGCCGGCTTCCAGTTCCACGAAGGCACCGTATTCGGCGATATTCGTGACGCGGCCCTTGAAGGTCGCATTCACCGGATATTTCGCGGCAATGCCTTCCCACGGATCGGACATCAGCTGCTTCATGCCAAGCGAGATACGCTGGGTTTCCGGGTTGATGCGGATGATCTGGACGTTGACCGTCTGGCCCACCTCGACCACTTCGGACGGGTGACCGACGCGGCTCCAGGACATGTCGGTGACGTGCAAGAGGCCGTCAATACCGCCGAGATCGACGAATGCGCCGTAGTCGGTGATGTTCTTGACGATACCTTCGCGGGCTTCACCCTCGGCCAGCTGGCCCACGAGTTCGGCGCGCTGCTCGGCACGGGATTCTTCCAGAACGGCCCGGCGCGAAACAACAATGTTGCCGCGCGGACGGTCCATTTTGAGGATGGCGAAAGGCTGCTCGATATTCATCAGCGGGCCGACATCGCGGACCGGGCGGATATCGACTTGCGAGCCTGGCAGGAAGGCCGAGGCGCCGCCGAGATCGACGGTGAAACCACCTTTCACGCGGCCAACAATCGCGCCATTGGTCGGCTCTTTCTTGTCGAAGGCTTTCTCGAGGCGATCCCAGCTTTCTTCGCGGCGGGCCTTGTCGCGCGAGATAACGGCATCACCCAGCGCGTTTTCGATGCGCTCGAGATAGACTTCAACGTCATCGCCGACGACAGGCGCCTTGGAGCCCGGGCCGGTGAATTCACGGACCGGGATGCGGCCTTCGGTCTTGAGACCGATATCGACGGTGACGAAATCGTTTTCGACCGCGGTGACGCGGCCAGTGATCACAGAACCTTCAGCAAGGTCCTGACCCGCAAAGCTTGCTTCAAGCATGCTCGCGAAATCATCGCGGGACGGGATTTGGGATTGGGTATCAGACATGGTTGGAAGTGAACTCCGGTATGAAACGATATTCCGGCCAGCCGGTTGTCTCCGGCGGTCTTGCCACAATGAGCCAATTTCATACGCGTTGTGCCGCCGTCTGGCGGGAGGTTAAAGATTGGGCCTTTTCAACGGGTCAGGCGCCAAAGGGAGAGGAGTCCCTCATACGGCGGGCCTGATCGTGAACCGGTCCGGCTAGTTGCGCGGCGAGACGCCCGTCTTGTTCTGTATCATGCGGACGGCCTCTGCGAGCGTGGCGTCTATACTCAAATGAGTCGTATCCAGCAAGATGGCATCCTCTGCCCGCATCAGCGGTGCCGTCTCGCGAGAGGAGTCGCGGGCATCGCGTTCGGCGAGCTGGCGTTCGATATCGGCAAGCTGAATGTCCTCGCCATTTGCCGCCAGTTCGCGCCAGCGGCGTTCGGCCCGAATACGGGGCTCGGCATCGATATAGAATTTCACATCGGCATCGGGACACACCACAGTGCCGATATCGCGGCCATCCAGCACAGCGCCGCCCGGCTGTTCGGCAAACCGGCGTTGCAGATCAAACAGCGCCGTGCGCACGGCGGGCTGGGCGGCCACCACCGAAGCGGCCGCTCCGGCGTCTGCGGTGCGGATTGCGGCCGGATCAATCCGGGACGGGTCGAGATGCCTCGCAGCGTTTCCGGCGGCTTCGGCATTGCCGGGGTCCTCTCCGGCCTTCAGGAGTTCGACAGCTACCGCACGATAGAGTGCGCCCGTGTCGAGATGTGCGAGTCCGAAGGCTTGCGCAATACCGCGCGCCACCGTGCCCTTGCCGGACGCCAGAGTGCCATCTACCGCAATGATCATGGATGCACCTTTATCATGGCCCCCAGCGCCGTCATATCGGCAATGAAGGCGGGATAGCTGGTCGCGATCATGGAGATATCATCCACCGTCACCGCGTCCCGCGCGGCCAGACCCAGGACGAGCGCGGACATGGCGATGCGATGATCCCCCAGCGAGCGGACATGGCCGCCACCGCGCACGGTGCCGCCCTCGATCATGAGGTCATCGCCCTCGATCCGGGCATCAACGCCATTCGCGATCAGAAGCGCGTGTGTTGCGGCGAGCCGGTCGCTTTCCTTGGTGCGCAATTCCGCCAGCCCGCGCAGACGCGACGTACCCTTTGCAAACGCACAGGCAATGGCCAGGACGGGATATTCGTCGATCAGGGACGGGGCGATTTCGGGTTCAAGATCAATGGCGGTCAATGCCCCGAAACGCAGGCCGAAGTCCGCAACAGGTTCGCCTGCCGCCTCGCCCGCGGGCGTGACGGTGATATTCGCGCCCATCCGCTCCAGTACCTTGTAAAGCCCGGTGCGCGAGGGATTGGTCATCACACCGGTCAGCGTCACTTCCGAACCCGGCGTGATCAGCGCGGCCACCGCCGCGAATGCGGCCGAGGAGGGATCGCCCGGCACGCCGATCTGACAGGCGGTCAGCGTTTGCGGACCGTTCAGGCGGATGATGCGGCCCTCGCCGTCCGGTTCGACGGTGATCTTTGCGCCGAACAGTTTCAGCATGGTCTCGGTGTGGTCGCGGGTCGCGATGTCTTCGCGCACAATCGTTTCGCCGGAAGCGCCCAGCGCCGCCAGCAGGATGGCGGATTTGACCTGCGCCGAGGCGACCGGCAGGCGATAGTCAATGCCGGTCAGCGGGGCCGGTGTGATGTCGACCGGCAAACGTGAGTCCGTCGCACGGCATTGCGCGCCCATCCGGGCCAGAGGCGTCGTCACCCGGCCCATGGGGCGGGAGGACAGGCTGTCATCCCCCACCAGGCGCGCCTGTCCGCGCGCGCCTGCAATGGCGCCCATCATCAATCGGGCACCTGTGCCGGAATTGCCAAAGTCGAGTGTGGCTGCCGCGGCCGCAAACGTCCCGCCTACACCCTGCACAATATAGACACCCTCGCCCCGGCGTTCGACATCGGCACCCAGACGACTCACCGCTTCGAGCGTGGCCAGAACGTCGCCGGATTCCAGCAGGCCCGTAATCCGGGTCTGGCCGTGTGCGAGCGCGCCGAGGACGAGGGCGCGGTGGGAAACCGACTTGTCGCCCGGCGTATTCACATACCCCTGCAAGGGTTTTCCCGATCGGGAAACCGCCTCTCGGGGAACGGGTTGAAGAGTGCGTGTCATAAGGGAAATGAACTTTTTACGGGTCAGCAGACATAGGCTTTTGACAGGAGGCGGCTATCGTGGCAACGACGCGCGCCGAAAACATCTGTCTATGGGGATCGTCATGGCTAAAACCGATCTCGGCGAGAAGCAGGTTTGTCCGGAATGCGGGTCGAAATTCTACGACCTGAACAAGGATCCTGCCCATTGCCCGAAATGTGATCATGAATTCAAGCCGGAGGCCGTTCTGCCGCCGGTGACAAAAGCGCCTGCGCCCGAGAAGTCCAACGAAAAGGACGACAAGGCCAAGGATGAAGACGACGAGGATGACGAGGAAGAGGACGATGTCCCCGAGCTCGACGCCGATGCCGTTGTCTCGCTTTCCGATGCCGAAGACGATGATGACGATAGCGACGACGATGATGACGATGCCATCGATATCGACGCTGACGCCGATCTCGACCTTGATGATGACGACGACGATGACGATGTGCTTCTCGACGATGACGACGACGAAGACGAATTCGATATCGGCGATGACGATGACGAGGATGATATCTAGGCGCTAATGCCGCTTGATCGGCGCGCGGGCTTTGACTAGTTTCCGCGCCGCGCACCTGCCCGAGGGTGCCGTTTGAAATTCGGGGCCATAGCTCAGTTGGGAGAGCGCTTGCATGGCATGCAAGAGGTCGTCGGTTCGATTCCGTCTGGCTCCACCATTTCTTCGATCTCACGGCGGTCCGCTTCGCGGACGCCTCCGATAGGGCGGCCTGACCGGTCGACGCGCGGTTGCGCTTGCGAACCCTGCGGGCTCGATCTTGGTCCGTCCAGCTCCACCATTTCAAGCCGGTCTGCCGGAGGCAGAAAAATCGGTCCGGGGGATCGATTTTAGGTGCGAAATGCCCCGGCAGGGGCCTTCGCCTCAGGCATCGGGTGGCTTCGGCTCGGCAAGCCGTCTGCAAGAGCGAAGGCAGGCGTCCGCCTTCCGGGCGCAAAGCCCGATAGGTGCTCTTTTCAACAGCTTCGGCTTTCGCTCCGCCCGCGCCGGAATGGCTTGGACGGAAATCCCCTAAAGATCTTGGGGTTGATATCCGGGGCCTGACACCCTCCTCTGTGGCGAACACTGCCCGCCGAGGAGAGACGATATGACGGACAGCCCCCCGCCAGCCGCGCGCCGCAATGCTTTCACCCGTTTTCTGGATGGTGTGGAATGGCTGGGCAATCTCCTGCCCCACCCGGTCACGCTGTTTGCCATTCTGGCCGTCGGTATCGTGATCCTGTCGGGTATTCTGGGTGGTCTGGGGCTGGCGGTTGAGGATCCACGGCCAGTCGGCGCCAGTGGCCGCGCCGATGACGGCATGATCCGCGCCGTCAGCCTGTTGAGCGCGGACGGTGTGCGCCGAATCTGGACCGGGCTGGTCACAAACTTCACCGGCTTTGCACCGCTCGGCGTTGTGCTCGTCGCCATGCTGGGCGTCGGGGTGGCGGAAAAATCCGGACTTTTGTCTGCAGCCGTGCGCGGCATGGTGCTGGGGGCGCCGCGCCATGTGGTGACGGTCGTCATCGTCTTTGCGGGGATCATTTCCAACACCGCGTCGGAAGTCGGCTATGTCGTGCTGATCCCTCTCGCGGGGGCGATTTTCTACGCGCTGGGCCGTCATCCGCTCGCCGGAATGGCCGCGGCCTTTGCGGGCGTTTCCGGTGGTTACAGCGCCAATTTGCTGATCGGCACGATCGATCCGCTTCTGGCCGGCATCACCCAGGAGGCGGCCCGCCTGATCGACGCCGAATATGTCGTTGTCGCGACGGCCAACTGGTATTTCATGGTCGCCTCGACCTTCCTTATTACCGCGATCGGCTCTCTGGTCACGATCTTCGTCGTTGAACCCAAGCTCGGACCGTATAATCCGGACAAGGCCGATCCCGATATCCTCGACGACCGGATGATGGAGCCTTTGAATGCGGGCGAGCGAAAGGGACTGGTCTGGGCCGGTTTCGCCCTGCTGGGCGTACTGGCGGTCATGGCGCTCACTCTGGTTCCGGAATGGGGCATATTGCGCAATCCGGATACGGGTGACCGGATCAACTCGCCCTTCTTCCGGGGCTTTGTGGTCTGGATCCTGATTTTCTTCGTCGTCACCGGCATCGCCTATGGCCGCGCGGTCGGGACGATGAAGAATGATCGCGACGTCATCAATGCCATGGCAGCGGCGCTGGCCTCGCTCGGCCTCTATATCGTGCTGGTCTTTTTCGCGGCGCAATTCGTGGCCTTTTTCGGCTGGACCAATCTGGGCGCGATCACCGCCGTCACCGGTGCCAATGTCCTGCAGGATACGGGACTGACCGGGCCGGTCATCTTTTTTCTCTTCATCCTGATGTGCGCTTTTGTGAATCTGATGCTGGGCTCGGCCTCGGCCCAGTGGGCGGTGACTGCCCCGATTTTCGTGCCCATGCTGATGCTGATCGGATATGCGCCGGAAGTGATTCAGGCTGCTTACCGGATCGGCGATTCCTCAACCAATATCATCACGCCGATGATGAGCTATTTCGGTCTGATCCTGGCCTGGGCGACGCGTTATCAGAAGGATCTGGGCGTCGGAACCCTGATCGCGATGATGCTGCCCTATTCCATCCTCTTCCTGCTCACCTGGTCGGGTTTCTTCTTTCTCTGGACCTTCGTTCTCGGCCTGCCCGTCGGCCCGGGCTCTCCGACCTATTATCCGGGTTAGGCGATGGCGGCCTCAAGCGCGGCGTGCTTGATAAACATCACTTGCTCCTAGGCCGCGTCGCTTTCGTCCTGAAGTGTCAGGATGGCCACCATACCGTCGCGGGCTTCGGTGGCGCGCAGGTGAGAGCGGATATCCTCCCGGCGGAAAACGCGTGAAATCCGCGCCAGGGCCTTGAGGTGCTCGGCGCCGGAGGTTTCCGGTGCCAGAAGCAGGAAGACCAGATCCACCGGGCGGCCATCAATGGCGTCGAAATCGATCGGGCTTTTCAGCTTGGCGAACAGGCCGAAAACATGATCCAGCCCTTCAAGCCGCGCATGCGGAATGGCTACGCCATCGCCCACACCGGTCGAGCCGAGGCGTTCGCGTTCCATGACGGCATCGAAGATGATACGGGAATCAAGGTCGAGCTTGGCCGCAGCGGCTTCGCTCAAGATCTGCAGAGCCTGTTTGCGATTGGTCGCACTCAGACTTCCCAGAACGGTATCGGCCGACAGAAGGTCGGGTAAGGCCATGACAAGGGTCCGGTTCAATTCAGGCAGAACAATTCGCGCTCTAGCCTGTAATGCTTCAAAGGGCTAGCGGGATTTATCGCGATCCGGATCGATCCAGCCGACATGCCCGTCGGGCCGCCGGTACACGATATTCACGCCATTATGCGCAATATTCCGGAAAATCAGGAAGGGCGCGCCGGCCGCTTCCAGTTCCAGCACCGCCATGCTGGCCGTCATGGCCCGCATCTCCCCTGGCGTTTCGGCCACGATGACCGGCTCTGTGCCGTGAAAGTCTGAATCATCATCGTCGTCGTAATCAGTGTCCGGCTGCCCCTGGAACACCGTGATCGGCGTGGTCTCGGCGGGTAGCTCGGGCTTGTTCTCATTGTGGTGGTTTTTCAGCTTGCGCTTGTAACGCCGCAGACGCTTTTCGAGGTGGTCCGCGGCCTTGTCGGCGGCCTTGTAGGCATCGCCATCATCGCCCTGGGCCTGCAACATGACGCCGGACGGCAGGTGCAGCGAAACGGTGACCCGGAAACCGGATCCCTCGCGCGACACGGCCACATAGGCTTCGCTCGGCCGGTTGAAATATTTTGACACGCCTTCTTCCACGCGGCCGGAAATTTCCTCCTGCAGCGCGCCAGAGACATCAATACCCTTGGAGACGATCTGAATTTGCATCTTTATATAACCCTAACATACGGGGCACTCGCTAGGAAACATGCCTCCCGGCAAGCGCGGGCGGAACCTATTGGCGCGATCTCAAATGTCAATCGCCCCGCAAAAAGGGATGTCAGCTGGCCCTTTTCAGCATCCGGCGCCTCTGGATGGACGACGGAATATTCATGGCTTCACGATATTTCGCCACGGTGCGGCGCGCAATATCAATTCCTTCGTCGCGCAGCCGGTCCACCAGCGCATCATCGGACATGATCTCGTCCAGCGTCTCGCCATCAATCAGGGCCTTGATGCGATAGCGCACGGCTTCGGCCGAATGGGCTTCGCCGCCACCCGATGACGGAATGGAGGAGGTGAAGAAGTATTTGAGCTCGAACAGGCCGCGCGGCGTGGCCACATATTTGTTCGACGTCACCCGGCTGACCGTCGATTCGTGCATCTCGATGGCATCGGCAACGGTTTTGAGATTCAGCGGCCGCAGGAAGGCGACGCCCTTGGCCAGGAACAGGTCCTGCTGGCGCACGATCTCGGACGCGACCTTGAGAATGGTCCGCGCGCGCTGATCGAGGGATTTCACCAGCCAGCTGGCATTTTGCGAGCACTCGGTAATGAAGGTCTTGTCTGCCTCTGAGCGGGCGACAGCACTGATTTCAGCGGCATAGGTCTGGTTCACCAATACTCGCGGCAGCGTGTCGGTATTCAACTCGATCCGCCAGCTGCCATCCGGATTTTCGCGCACAAACACATCCGGTTCGATCGCCCGGCTATTGTCCACGCCATAGGCGAGGCCCGGCTTGGGCGTCAGAGAGCGGAGCTCGGCAATCATGTCATCGAGGTCTTCGGCATCCACACCGCACATCGATTGCAGCGCGGCATAGTCATGCTTGGCCAGGCGATCGAGGTTATCCAGCAATCTGGCCATCGCCGGATCCAGCCGGTTGCGATCTTTCAATTGCAGCGCCAGACATTCCGGCAGGTCGCGTGCCATGATCCCGGCCGGCTCGAATCCCTGGAGCATGTCGAGCGCGGCGGCGACTTCGCCGGTTTTCACGCCCAGACGCTCGGCAATCTCGTCCATATCCGCGCGCATATAGCCGTCATCATCGGCGTGATCGATCAGGTGCGCCGCAATCAGGCGCGGTACCGGATCGGCGCCGGCCAGCGTCAACTGGTCATGCAGATGCTCGGCGAGCGATTTCTCGCGGCTGGAATTGGCCGCCGCATCATAATCGCCGCCCTCAAAGGAGCCGCCCTTGTTGGCGCCGGACCAGGACGAGGACATGCCGGGATCCATACCCGCCATATCGGCTTTCGAATCAGAAGAATTGAGGACATCGGAATCGACATCCACGGCATCATTGGCTTCGGCATGGGCCGACCCGTCCAGTTCCAGCTCCTTGCGGCCTTCGGCCGGGGTCAGTTCAACCGCTTCCGGTTCGTCGGATCGCTCATCGCGCTCCAGCAGCGGATTGCGTTCCAGCTCTTCCTCGACAAAGGCTGACAACTCGATGTTCGACAATTGCAACAGCTTGATGGCCTGTTGCAATTGCGGCGTCATGACCAGTGACTGGCCCTGCCGCATTTCCAGTTTTTGATGAAGTCCCGCCAAGGGGATGCCTCCGGTCCGCTGAATTAGACCCGGAGTAAATCACCCAAAACTTTCACCGAGATAAACGCGGCGCACATCCGGGTCGGCGCGAATGGCATCCGGCGCGCCTTCAAACAGCACTTCGCCTTCATGGATGATCGTGGCGCGATCGGTAATCTCGAGCGTTTCGCGGACATTGTGATCGGTAATCAGAATGCCGATGCCCCGATTTTTCAGGAAGCGGATCAAATCGCGAATGTCGGTAATGGCCAGCGGATCAATCCCGGCAAAGGGTTCATCCAGAAGCATGAAGGAGGGCCGTGTGGCCAGCGCCCGGGCAATCTCCACCCGGCGGCGTTCGCCCCCCGAGAGGGACAGGGCCGCCGCATCGGCCAGGTGAGAGATCCGCAATTCCTCCATCAGCTGGGCGACGGTCTCCTTGCGGGCCTTCTTGTCCGGCTCGACGATCTCCGCGACCGCCATGATGTTGTCCTTTACCGACAGGCCCCGGAAAATCGAGGCTTCCTGCGGCAGATAGCCAATGCCAAGGCGGGCGCGCTGATACATGGGCAGGCGGGTAATGTCCTCGCCATCGAGCAGGATGCGGCCGTAATCAGCCTCGACCAGGCCGGTAATCATGTAGAAACACGTCGTCTTGCCGGCGCCATTGGGGCCGAGCAGCCCGGCCACCTCGCCGCGCTTCAGGTGCAGGGACACGCCCTTGACCACAGGCCGCTTGCGATAGGACTTGCCGATATTCTCGACGACCAGGCCGTCGTCAGCGGTGCTGACGGGCCGGGCTTCGCCTTCAGGCAATATGTCGGTCATGCTCACCCTTCAGCGTCCGCATCGGCGTCCGCATCGTCATCGTCCGGCTCGCTGGTTGCGGGGAAGAAGACGCCTCTGACACGGCCCGTATTCTGATCCGTCCCCGCAGGCGTCTCGCCGGTGCAGGCCGGTGCATTGATCTGCGAATTATTGGTCGCAAGATCGACCACAAGGCAATCGCCTTCGATCACATTCTCGCCGCGCCGCAAGGTGACGCCGCCGGTCATGACGATGGTCTGGGCTGTCAGTTGATAGACAGCGCGCTCACCCCGTGCGATCTCGTTCGGCGTGACGTAAAAGACATCACCTGTCGCAATCACGCGATCAATCTCGCCCCAGCTGGCACCGGTGCCGGTCGTATTGCCCGTGCGCGGGGCAAAGAAGACTTCCAGCGCATCAGATCGCAGATTGGCTTCGCCCTGGGCCGCATCGACATTTCCGGAGAACATGGCGCGCCGCTCGGCATCGAAGGTTTCCAGCCGGTCGGCGGAAATATCCATCGGTCCGCCCTGGCCGCCAATCTGTGCCAGTGCCGTGGACGGCAATGCGGCCGAGGCCAGAAGCAGGATCAATAAGCGCAATGTCTTCATGGCTGGTCTCCGCCGTCAGAAGCTTCATTCCGGAGATGGGTCCGGACATTCCCTGTGAACACGACCCGGTCGCCGCCGTCCAGTATTTCATACCCGTCAGCGCGTATTGTGCCCATGGGCCCGTCACCTTCAACCGGACTATCGCCCACGACGCGCTCGTCGGAAAGGTAGATGCGGGCATGTTCGGCCAGAAACTCGTATCCGGACCGGGTCCGGAAGCGCACATCGGCACTCAGGTCCAGCGTGCGGGCATCGGCATCATAGAGCCCGGTGCGCGCCAGAACGCCTTCGGCTTCCTCGTCAGCAGAGATCAGGTCATAGTCCAGCTGGGGCGATTCCAGCTCGGTCAGGCGGGTATCCTCGCCGCGCCGGCGTATCGCGGCATCCGCTGTGACGACATAGGGCGTGCCATTCTCGTCGCGGCCGGTAAAGCGCGGATTGATCATCCGGGCATCTTCGCCCACCGTCACCGGTGCCTGAACCTCGCCGCCGAGGGATCGCAACAGGATTTGCACGATCACGGCCACCACGATCACGCCGGTCAATCCGATCAGGCCAAAGCGCAGCAGGCGGATAAAGGCGGTCCGCTTCCGGGCGTCGGCCAGAGTCGTCGCGCGCTGCGGCTCCCAGGCGACATGCCGGGGCGGTTGCAGGGAAGAGATATCGGCCGTTGTTGCAGTCATCTTTGCCTGTCAATGAAGGACGGTCGCGGCAAGTTTATGGCAAAGCCGTCACGAGTGGGCGAAAATATCAGTCTCGTCCCAACCGGCAATATCCAGGTCAGCACGGGTCGGCAGGAAATCAAAACAGGCCCGCGCCATCTCCATCCGGCCTTCGCGCTCCAGCATGGCCGTCAGCCTGTCGCGCAGGGCATGCAGGTGCAGCACGTCAGAAGCAGCATAATCCAGCTGGGCTTGCGACAGCTCTGCAGCGCCCCAGTCCGAACTTTGTTGCTGTTTCGACATGTCCACATTCAGGAGCTCGCGCGTGACATCCTTCAGACCATGTCGGTCGGTATAGGTGCGGCAGAGCTTCGACGCGATCTTGGTGCAGAACACCGGCGACAGGGTCACGCCCAGATCGCGCTTGATCATGGCCACATCAAAGCGGGCAAAATGCAGGATTTTCGTGACCTTCGGGTCCGACAGGAGCGCTTTCAGATTCGGGCAGTCATAGCTTGACCGGTCCATCTGAATGACATGCGCCTCGCCATCACCGGTCGAGAGCTGGACCACGCAAAGCGGATCGCGCACGAGAGACAGGCCCAGCGTCTCTGTATCCACGGCCACAGCCGCGCCAAAATCAATGCCCGCGGCGAGATCGCCCTTGTGAAAATGTATCGTCATCCGGAGTATTCCTGCTCGTTTCATCCCGTCTAGCCCGCTTGCCCGGCCACAACAAGACAGCAAGGCGGAAGCGGATTTGTCTGTCCGGCCACGGCGCGCGTAAAAACTGGCATTATTTCAACAAATGACCTATCTTTCCACCTATGGTCCAGACCGCACACGACCCCGCAACGGGTGGAAGTGTCGTTTTCGAACTCCAGGAAAATGACATTCTGCTGTGCTATTTACTGGCGATATCTCGCTCGATTTTGTTATTGAAACCTCGGACCATATTGTCGAGCATCTTGAACGCTGGATCGGGCGCATTCTTTATTAGGTCGGCGCTTCCAACCCCGTTTTCTCACATGTTTCCATGCTCGATGAAGTGCGGCGGATCGGCCGCATCGGTGGCAGGCGGGCCCGCTTTTGCTATCTCGTGCCGGAAAACATGTTCACCCGGCATTTCATGCTGATCGAGGCGGCCACTTTCAGCGACGGCATCCAGGTCAAATTTCTGTCCGATGAGGCCGAGGCCCGCGCCTGGCTGATGGAGAATTAGCGCGCGACCGGTGCCATGCGTGCTTCCAGCCGCTGCGAGAACCAGCCGATGATCTCGCGCCACAGCCCGTCTTTCAGCACCGCGCCTTCAACGCCGGCTTCCAGATTGGGATTGTCATTGATCTCGATCACATAGACGCCGGTCTCATTCTCCTTGATGTCGACACCATAAAGCCCGTCGCCGATCAGGCGGGCCGCATTTTCAGCCAGTTCGATGACGCGCGCCGGCGCGTCCGCGACCGGCAGGGTCTCGGAGCCGCCCTCGATCACCTTGCCGCTGTCATCGCGCTTGATGATCTGCCAGTGGCCGCGCGCCATCTTGTACTTGCAGGCAAAAAGCGCCTTGCCACCCAGAACGCCGATGCGCCAGTCATAGGTCGTCGGCATATATTCCTGCGCAATGATCAGGGCGGTATCGTCAAACAGCCGTTTCGCGGTCGCGGCGAGTTCTTCCGGCGTCGAGACCTTGTGCACCTGGCGGCTGAAAGAACCATCGGGCGCTTTCAGGACCACCGGGCGGCCCAGGCGCCCAAACACGCTGTCGAGTGTCATCGACGGATCGAGAATCTCGGTGCGCGGCGCGGGCAGGCCAGCGGTTTCGAGCAATTCGGCGAGATAGACCTTGTTGGTGCAGCGGATCATCGATACCGGATCATCAATCACCGGCATGCCTTCCTGTTCCGCGCGGCGGGCAAAGCGATAGGTGAAATTATCGATCGATGTGGTCGTGCGGATAAACAGCGCATCATATTCCGACAGGCTGGCAAGATCATTGGGATAGATCGGCTCGACCACCACGCCCTCGCGCCCGGCCACGGCCGCAAAGCGTTTCAGCGAGGCCGGATCGGAGGGCGGCTGCGCCTCATTGGGATCGATCAGCAGGGCCAGCGTCCAGCGTGGTGTCTGCCGCGCCTTGGGCGAGGTCCAGCGCCGCTGTGTGAAGTCCGCCATCGCCTGCATGGCGAAGTCGCGTCTTTCGCCCTTCACCGCATTGACCGGCATCAGGCGGATCCGGTCGATCTCGCCATTCTTCTTGCCGCCCAGCGCGACCTCCAGCAGCGGCGCCCGGAACCAGTCAAACAGGAGTTTGGAGAATTTCGAAAATCCGGCGCGCTCGCACTGTCCAAAGGCAATGAACAGCGATTCCTCTGCCGCCGCTCCGGCATCCAGATCGCGCTTCAGCGCGGCATTCAGCTCGGGCAGGGCATGCGCATAGAGCGATTTGCGCGACAATTCGACCATGGTCTGGACGCTGGGCGCCACACGGTGTCCGCGCGCCTCGGCCAGCAGCGAGGCATAATAGGCTTGCGACTGATAGGCATAGCTGCGGGCCAGACTGAAGATGGACGGCCGCCGCCCGGCAAACAGGCCGGGCTTGGTCAGGTAATCCCGGATTCGCATCAATTTGTGGGGGGTGTCAGCCTGTCCGACGTCACGGTCATGCTCAACGAGAACGAGCCAGTCGCTCATGCAGTATCGGCCCTCAGATCACGCTCCAGGACGAGCGCGCTATCGCCGTTGGAATAATAGCCATTCCGCGTGTCGTGCAAGGAATATCCGCAACGGGCGTACAGCGACCGCGCGCGCGCATTTTCAGCCCGCACTTCCAGCCGCAAGCGATCACAGCCGCGCGCCAGGGCCTCGGCCTCGCACGCCGCAATCAGGGCCGCGCCGACGCCTCTTTTCTCGAACACGGGATTGGTGGCAATCGAATACAGGCGGGCGACCGTCACACCCTTGCGAAACAGCAGGATGGCCGAGCCGGCGGGCACGCCTTCAACCTCGCAGATCGTGACAAAGGCGCTGGGCGAGTCCAGCTTCTGACGGATGGTGCGCCGCGTGAACTGATCGTCCTCGGTAAAGGCGGTGGCTTCGATCTCCAGAAGGACGGGCAGATCTTCGAGTGTGGCGGGGCGGCAATGGGTCATGCCCCTAGCATGACGGCTTTTTGACGCTTGCCTAGGCCTTGCGCACAAATTCGGTTTTCAGCCCCATCTGGCCGACGCCCTCAATCCGGCAGTCAATATCGTGATCGCCTTCGACAAGGCGGATATTCTTGACCTTTGTACCCACCTTAACGACCTGGCTGGTGCCCTTGATCTTCAGATCCTTGATCACCGTCACCGAGTCGCCATCGGCCAGCTCGGTGCCATTGGCATCGCGCCAGATGCGAACGGTCTCGGCGCTGGCGGCAGTTTCGCTGGCGGACCATTCATGCGCACATTCCGGACAGACCAGGAGCGCACCGTCTTCATAGGTCCACTCACAGGCGCATTTCGGGCAGGCAGGAAGAGCGGTCATGGGCGGGGCTTTCGGATTCGGGCAGGCCTTGCGCGGCAGAGTCCTCTATCGGCCCGCGACCGGCATGTCCATGCACGGGCTCCGCCTTTGGCGGAAACGGCGCGACGGTCAGCGGTCGAATTTGAGTGTGTGGCTTGCCGAGCCGAAGCTCGCGTCAAACCGCTGAGTCTGATTTCAATGGGGAAGGCCCCTGCCGGGGCATTCCAAACCTATTTTCGACCCAACGGGTCAAAAATTTTGCGAAGCAAATTAGTTTGGAATGGTGCCAGGAGAGGCATCGATTCATGGGCATAATACTTTGAAATTTAATGAGTAAATCTTCTCTCGAAAAATATGTACCCGCAAATCTACCCGCAATTTGATTGGCGTGTTGGCTGCGCGTGTCAGAATCACGGGTGGTTGCCCCGCTACCGCCCAACTCTCCAACCTGTCGTGCCATTAGCAATCAGCAACGCTGGCTGGCCATTATCGTTGGCGGGTAGATCGACGAGGCCGAGATAGAAGCCGGACTGTGCGCAGCCTGACAGGCTCAAGGTTGCCGCTTGTGTCGCCGGGCCTGAGGCCTGACCGTAGACGGCGCAGCCATCGATATTGCCGCGGATTTCGCCGGTTTGGGAGAGGATGAGGTTACCGCCGAAGTTTCCAGCCAGGTCTGTCCAGCTGGTGGCCATGTCGGAGCGCGCATCACGCACACCCCAGAACTCACCGACCTGTTCGGCCCAGGGGCCACCAAGACGGATACCACCTGCCGAGGTCCAGACACCGTCATTGCCCAGGGCCATGAAGCGCGCTTGTGTGCCGTCCTCATCGTCCGCTGCAATGGCCTCGATTGTGGTCAGGCGTGGCGTGATGCCATCATCGACCAGAACCTGACCGGTCTCGGTAACGTAGAGCGAGGTTCGGGCAAGGCCTGGCCAGACGCCATCCGGTTGACGCATCAGCACGCTCCAACGGCCTTGGGGTAGGCTGGAAGCGATCTCTGGCGCATCAGCTGGTGCCGGGGCTGTCACGGCCGCAGAGGTCGCCGAGCGGCTTACACCATTCGCATCGGTAAAGCGCAGGAAGACGCGGGAGTTGGCCGGATCAAACGGGATACCGCCCGTGGAGGTGTCACGCACGAAGGCCGCAAAGAAGAGCGGATCACTGCCCGTCATTGTCGAGGTCACACTTGGGCCCCGCGGGGTCAGACAGATCGCCAATGCATTGATCTGGCATATCTCCAGGTTAAGCGGCAATGTCGCCGCACCGGTATCGACCGTGGTCGTTAGCGTGACTTCATTACGCCCGCCTGATCCGTCACCAATGCCGATATTGATGACCGAGGCCGACATGAATTGAATGCCTCCAGCGACAGGTATACGGATCACGCCATCACCTGATGGTGTAGCAGAGATCGAGAGAAGATCAGGTGTTGGTGCTGCTCCGATATTCAACAAGACATCATTGACGCCGACAATGGGATCAAGGCTGGCGTTCTGACAGGTGATGACAGGCAGGAAGCTGTAACCATCAGGGCCAGTCTGCGCGGTGGGTGTCATCCCAATGACGAAGTTCAATGCCCCGCCCGGAACAATATCAAAGAGCGGACTGTCCGGACCGGTTGGATCCCCGTTGGTATCCAGCTGGTTATAGCCAAGTGTGACCGGGGCTCCGGCAGGCGCAGTCACCTGACACGATTGGGCCGGGCTGGACGTACGAGAGACCACCGACAGGAAGGCGGAGATCACCGGACCCCCGACATAGCCTGAGCGCGCACCCGGCAGGGTGGCGGCGACAATGCGGCCAGCTGGCGGAGTATCAAGCGTGAAGCGCGCTGAGACCGATGTATCAGCACTCATCGTGACGCCGCAGGTCGCGGTCGCGGTGCCGATACAAGGCCCCGCTGTCCATCCCGCGAATGTGGAGCCGGTATCTGCCGCAGCGGTCAGTGTGACAGATGTGCCAAGCGTATAGTCCTGCGAACAATCAGTTCCGCAATCGATGCCGACTGGCGCGCTGGTAACCGTGCCAGACCCCACACCGGGCAGAGAGACGTTGAGCGTGCGATCCGCATCGTGAGCGATAGAGAACTGCGAGGCCGCTGTGCTGTCATTGCCCACAGCGTCGATGGCTGCCGCAGATGCCACATCGACCGTGGTCGATGAACCGGCACCTGGCGTGATGGTTGCGGTGTAGATGGTGGCACTGGTGGCAGCGAAGTTCGAAGCCGTGCCATTGCCGACCGTCAGATCACCCACATCAAAGCCGGTGACGTCTTCCGAGAAGGTCGCGGTGAGAGTGAACGGGCCGGAGATAGGCGCAGTCGCTGTTGTGGTAAGCGCCACAGTCGGGGCGGTATTATCCAGCGTATAGCTGTTCTCATTGGCCCCGCTTGGTGTGGTGTTGGTCAAAGCATTGCCCGCATCATCGGTGATGTCCTGGCCTTGTGCAAAGGACAAGGTGACCACGCCAGTATAGCTGGCCAGGTCTCCGCCCGAAGCGGTGACTGTGAAGGCGGAGGAGGACACAACCATCGGAGCGCTATAGCCATTGCCCGTCACACTTGGCGGAAGGTTGACCGCCTGAGGCGAGACAGATGTCACCGTGCCGGTTGTGCCCGATACGGCAAAGTCACCGGTACCAATATCCGTCACGTTTTCAGAGAAACTCACCAGCCAGACCAGGCTGTCCGCATTGGTCAGTTCTGTAGACGGGGTGTTGCGCGCGATAGACGCAACTGTCGGTGCATCCGCGTCATTGATGACAGACCAGGCGCGTTCATCGGTACCGGTGGGTGTCGTATCGCTCAGCGTATTACCCGCTTCATCCGCGATATCCTGAGCCGCCGCAACGGACAGTGTGACGGTTGCATTGAGATTAGCCAGATCTCCACCTGATGCCGTGACGTCATAGCGTGCCCCATCAATGGCCGTGACATCCGTGACCGTTGCCGTTGTGCCGGTCACAGAGAAATCTGCCGCCCCGGCATTGACCACTGTCTCAGAGAAGGTCACCCGCCAAACCAGGCTGTCTGCATCCGTCGGAGACACAGACGGTGTCTGGCGCGTGATGGAAGCCACCGTCGGGGCGGTCTCGTCATTGGTCACCGAGAACTGCGTCGCCGCTGTGTTGTCATTGCCTGCGCCATCGGTTGCAACAGAACCCGGCACATCAACGGTCACAGCTCCATCGGCCGCAGGCGTAATCGTTGCGGTGTAGACCGGAGCGGCACTGTCATCGAAGGCAGAGGCTGCGCCATTACCCACCGTGATGTCACCGACCACGAAATCCGTCACGTCCTCATCAAAGGTGAAGGTCGCTGTGAAGGCCCCACTGACAGGACCAGCAGGTCCGGTGATCGCCAGCGTTGGCGCTGTCTCGTCATTGGTGATGGAGAACTGGGTGGCCGCCGTGTTGTCATTGCCAGCGGCGTCTGTTGCGACAGAGCCAGCAACATCCAGCGTCACTGCGCCATCAGCGGCAGGCGTGATGGTGGCGGTGTAGACCGGAGCGGCACTGTCATCGAAGGCAGAGGCTGCGCCATTACCCACCGTGATGTCACCGACCACGAAATCCGTCACGTCCTCATCAAAGGTGAAGGTCGCTGTGAAGGCCCCACTGACAGGACCAGCAGGTCCGGTGATCGCCAGCGTTGGCGCTGTCTCGTCATTGGTGATGGAGAACTGCGTCGCCGCCGCATTGTCATTGCCCGCCGCGTCCGTTGCGACAGAGCCAGCCACATCCAGCGTCACTGCGCCATCAGCGGCAGGCGTGATGGTGGCGGTGTAGACCGGAGCGGCACTGTCATCGAAGGCAGAGGCTGCGCCATTACCCACCGTGATGTCACCGACCACGAAATCCGTCACGTCCTCATCAAAGGTGAAGGTTGCGGTAAACGCACCCGATACAGGACCCGTTGGGCCTGTAATCGCGAGCGTAGGTGCCGTCTCGTCATTCGTGACAGAGAACTGCGTCGCCGCCGTGTTGTCATTGCCAGCGGCGTCTGTTGCGACAGAGCCAGCAACATCCAGCGTCACTGCGCCATCCGCTGCCGGTGTGATCGTGGCCGTGTAGATCGGAGCGGCACTGTCATCAAAGGCAGAGGCTGCGCCATTACCCACACTGATGTCGCCCACCACGAAGTCCGTCACATCCTCATCGAAGGTGAAGGTCGCCGTAAACGCACCAGACACCGGACCTGTCGGCCCCGTGATGGCCAGGGTTGGAGCCGTCTCGTCATTGGTGATGGAGAACTGGGTGGCCGCCGTGTTGTCATTGCCAGCGGCGTCTGTTGCGACAGAGCCAGCAACATCCAGCGTCACTGCGCCATCAGCGGCAGGCGTGATGGTGGCGGTGTAGACCGGAGCGGCACTGTCATCGAAGGCAGAGGCTGCGCCATTACCCACCGTGATGTCACCGACCACGAAATCCGTCACGTCCTCATCAAAGGTGAAGGTCGCTGTGAAGGCCCCACTGACAGGACCAGCAGGTCCGGTGATCGCCAGCGTTGGCGCTGTCTCGTCATTGGTGATGGAGAACTGCGTCGCCGCCGTGTTGTCATTGCCCGCTGCATCGGTGGCGACAGAGCCAGCAACATCAAGGGTGACCGCGCCATCCGCCGCTGGCGTAATCGTGGCCGTATAAATCGGAGCAGCACTGTCATCGAAGGCAGAGGCTGCACCATTACCCACCGTGATGTCACCCACCACGAAATCCGTCACGTCCTCATCAAAGGTGAAGGTCGCTGTGAAGGCCCCACTGACAGGACCGGTTGGACCGGTGATGGCCAGTGTTGGAGCTGTCTCGTCATTGGTGATGGAGAACTGCGTCGCCGCCGTGTTGTCATTGCCCGCTGCATCGGTGGCGACAGAGCCAGCAACATCAAGGGTGACCGCGCCATCCGCCGCCGGTGTGATCGTGGCGGTGAAAAGATCTGTAGGTGTGAAATGCCCGTTATATAAACTGGCCGATGGGGCCTGAAAGTTCGATGCTACGCCATTGCCGACTGTGATATCAGCCAGCACAAAATTCGATACATTCTCATTGAAAGTAAACGTCGCCGTGAAGGCGCCGCTCGCAGGACCCGTCGGCCCGGTAATGGCGGTCGTGGGAGAAACAGTATCGTAGGAAACGATTCGCTGGACGCTGGCGCTCCCCGAATTTCCTGCGACATCGACAAAGGCATTGTTGGGTACATCAATGGTGACTTGGCCCTCCAGCAGAGGCGTGATTTCAGCTTCAAACACGGCGGCAATTTCACAGCTGCCCAAAATAACGCCCAGCGGGTCCCCGCAGTCATAGGTCTGGGTAAAACCGGAGAGCGTGCCATTGCCCACAATAACATCGTCGGCAGTAAAGCCTGTGACAGACTCCTCGAAGGTGTAGTTGACCGTGAAGGGGCCGTTGGACGCGCTGGGCGCGCTGATACGGGCAACAGGTGGAACCGTGTCATAATATACCGGGAAAGACCCGGATGCCGCATTGGAATTTCCAGCGACATCATTGAGGGTGTCAGCATTTACGCTTACGTCGATCCGATATCCACTCGCGCCAACCAGAGGACGATCAACCCCATCTTCCTGATCGGCTGCAGCGTTGGGGTCCAAACCAATCAGGGCCGTATAGACGGTAGCGGACGTCACGGCGAAATTCGATGCGATGCCGCCGCTGATGTTCAGATCATCAATTGTGAACCCGGTCACATCTTCGTCGAATGTAAACGTCACGAGCGCAGACGTGTTGACCGGAACCGAAGGTCCGGTGATGGTCAGCCCCGGGGAAGTCTGGTCATTCGACACCGAGAACAGCGTTGCGCCCGTATTCAGATTGCCCAGCGCATCCGCTACCGCATCGGCATTGAAGTCGATGACAACGAGGCCATCGGCATCAGGAAGGACCTGCTGTCGAGCGGTCAATGCATCGACAAGCTCACTATCCCCAAATGATCCATTGGTGATCGCGAACGGATCATCGACAAAGGCCAGACCCTGGATGGGATCCGAGAAGACCATAACGACGTCGAATGCGCCGCTGACCGGCCCAGCAGGGCCGGTGACCAGTAATGACGGTCCGGTCGCATCCTTCGTCGCGCCGCCTGTGACTGCCTGGCCTGCATTGCCAGCGGCATCGGTCAGCGTCACGGACGCAGTAATAATTCCGTCCGGCAATGTTGATGCATCGATTGGCGGCAGGGTTCCGCCTGCAATTGCGACCGCGCCGTCCCCTGTAAAGGGCGTTCCGCCGCCGCTGGACGACAGGGAATAGCTGTAGGTTGAGCCCAACTCGAATCCCGCGAATGTCAGCGATACAGCGCCGACATTGGCCTGCGTAATCGGATCCTGATCAATCTCGAATGTATAACCGGTCGGCGCAATCTGGTCATTGGTGACGGAGAATTGCGTGGCGGCCGTATTGCCATTGGTAGCGCTATCGATAGCCGCAGCTCCAGCCACATCCAAAGTCACAGCGCCATCGGCAGCGGGTGTGATGGTCGCGGTATATACGCTGGCACTTGTCGCCTGGACGTCGGACGCCGCGCCATTGCCTACCGAGATGTCGCCGAGCGCAAAGCCCGTGACGTCCTCATTGAAGGTAAAAATCGCCGTGAAGACTCCACTCACAGGGCCCGCAGGTCCACTGATATCAAGTGTAGGAGCCGCCTCGTCATTGGTGACAGTGAACTGGGTGGCCGCCGAGTTGTCATTGCCTGCGATGTCTGTTGTCACAGCTCCTGCTAGATCAACAGTCACAGCGCCATCGGCCACCGGTGTGATCGTCGCGGTGTAGATAGACGCGCTTGTCGCCTGAACGTTGGACGCCGCACCATTGCCAACCGTGATGTCACCAACGGCAAAACCGGTGGCATCTTCAGAGAAGGTGAACGTCGCCGTAAAGGCACCAGATATGGGCCCTGGTGGGCCCGAGATCACGACGGATGGCGGAGTGAGATCGTATTGCAAAACGAACTGCGGCGCCGCGATATTGCCATTCAAGAAGGAATCAATAACCGAGTTGGCCGGGACATCGACCGTGACAGGACCTTCCGCGATCGGCGTTACCATCAGCAGGGCGCCACCGCCGCCCTGGGGTTCGAAGTCAGACGTCGTCGCATTGCTGACGATCACGTCGTCAATCGTCAAACCTGTTACGCCAACGGTACCCGGCGGGCGGATGAATATCTGGAATGGCCCATTCAGAGCCGTCACGGCACCACCAATTCGGGAAATGATTAGTGTCGGGTGATCGTTATCGACGATACGAAGAAATCGGCTATGGTCGGCAAGTGACGTTGCGCTATTCCCGTTTCCCGCAACGTCCGTTGCGGCGTCAACGGGAATATCAACATAATAGACGGTAGAATAAGAGGGCTCTGGCGGCGTCAGGATCGCCGTATAGACGCGCGCACTGACGACCTGGAAATCCGAAAGCGTATTGGGCGCGACCGACTCCGCAGCTGAACTGATTTCGCGGCGGGTCACAACAATATCGTCGATGGTAAACCCTGCCACATCCTCGTTGAAGGAAACGGTAACGTTGAATGGTCCATTGGCATGGCTGATACTGCCCGGGAGCGGCGGCGTTGTGGTGCTAACCGAAACACTCGGAGGCGCCAAATCAGCCAGAACCGCAAACGGATTGGAAGCCGAGATTGAGTTCCCGTTGCCGGCCGCGTCCACGGCACGCCCGGGGCCGACACTGGTCATGTAGTATTCGCTGCTGGTCGGGGTGATGGTTGCGGTATATTCGCGCGCGTTAATGGTCTGAAAATTCGTCGCCGCACCGGAAACGAACACGCCGCCGCTGCCTGAGCCTGAGCCGTTGCGGGTAACGACAATGTCACTCAGTTCAAATCCGGTCACATCCTCGGAGAAGGTAAACGTCACATCAAAGGGGCCGCCAACTATTCCCGCAGGGCCGGTGATCTGAAGCGTTGGCGCGACCGTTTCCTTGGTCGCGGTATCGGTTGCGGCAGCGCTGGTGTTTCCAGCCGCATCGGTCAGCGTGATCGACGCCGTAATCGTGCCATCCGCAAGTCCGGATGCATCCGTGCCCGGCAAAGTGCTTGCGGCGAGAACGGCTGTTCCGGAGCCAGTAATAGGTGCTCCGCCGCCACTGGATGACAGCGAATAACTATAGGTCGTACCCGGTTCAAATCCCGCAAATGACACTGAAACCGATCCGACATTACCGAGATTGATCGGGTCCTGATCAATGGTGAAGCTATAGCCTGAAGGCGCCACCGTGTCTTTTGGCACAACCGCATTGGTCGTGGGCCCTTCATTTCCAGACGGATCAGTGGATTGATAGGCAAATGTGATATTGCCATCCGGGAGACCGGCGGCCGCGCCAAACGGGATCGCAACACGTCCGCCTGTCGAGGCAAATGGCCCGAGAGTGCTGGGTGTGCCGCCGCCCGAAGACGAAATCACGACCGTTGACAAATCGGCATCGTCAGCTCCGGTGACCAGAATAAGGGCCGTGTCGATATTGCCCGCGTTGATGGCCGGAAAGTCAGCGACCATGGTCACACCGGAGGGCGGAACTGTGTCCTTGGTCGCCGTATCGGTATAAGTAAAGCCGGTGTTTCCAGCGGCATCTGTCATGGTGATGGAGGCCGTCAGCTGGCCGTCTGCTAGCCCCGACAAGTCAATGCCGGGAATCGTGAAGTCCGTGGACGTCACACTGCCGCTGCCGGTAATCGGCGCTCCGCCGCCACTGGAGGTTACGGAATAGGTATATGTAGTCCCGGTCTCCAGCACAGACACATCAAGCCCTACGGCGCTCTCATTGCTCAAATTGACCGGGTCGGGCTGGATATTAACCGAGGTCCAACCGGGTCCCGTCGTGTCTTTCAGGACAGTCGCGGTCACCGTCACGCCGACATTGCCGGCAGAATCGGTCAGCGCGAGCGATGCGGTCAGCGTGCCGTCCGGCAATGCGGACGCGGTATCAGGATAGACTGTTAGGGAGACGGCTTCACTAGATGAGGATGCCGTTGCTGATCCGGTAATGGGTGACGCCCAATGGGGCTGGCTGGACGACAGCGCATAGTCGTAACTAGCCCCGATTTCGAGACCGGTGAATGTAAGCGATATGGCGTCATCATTGGCCGCGTTGACGAAAGGCTGATCGACCGCGACTGCGTAACCGGATGGCGCGGCATTATCGAGCGTGAAACTCTCGTCCGTCGTGGGTTCTGTCCCTGGCAAACCATTTCCAGCTATGTCGGAAATGTTTCCGCTGTTCGATAGATTGAGACCGACAGTGCCCGTGAAGCTGGCCAGATCGCCGCCCGAGACCGTGATGTCGATATCCTGCCCTGAAGAGGCCGACACCGCCGAGACGATAGCTGTGGTGGTGCCATTCACGGCAAAATCATCGACCGACACCATGCCAACCGGCTCGTCAAAGGTCGCACGGAAAACCAGCGAATCTGCCTGGGTCAGCGCGGCCGTGGGCGACTGGCGCGAAAAGGCAAGCAGAGCCGGGGCCGTGACATCGGGTCCGAAACGTTGTGCCCGAACGGCATTGCCGGACAGATCGCCCCCCGTCGCCGCCTTGTCGGTCCAGCCAAACAGGAAGCCCCCGTCAGCATGCGCGGCAAGAGTTGGGTTAGACTGATTGCCGGCCGTCGTTGAGTTGACCAACAATTCTCCGCCAACCGCAGTCCCATCGGCGAGATAACTCTGTGCGAGAATATCCCGGCCATCACCACTCGAATGCCGTCCGTCCCATGCGATGACGAACCCGCCACCCGCAAGCGACGACACTTGCGGGTCGAAAACGCCGAACTGAGCACTGGTTGCAACGGTCAATTCAGAGCCGGCGGTTGCCCCTGCGTCGTCAAAGACCCGGGCGGTGATGGTGCTCGCGCCCTCCCAGGCAAGGGCATAGCCCCCTCCGGGCAGTGCCGCGATACTAACATCTTCGATACTGTCAGTGCTCGACGCAACAATGTTGAACGGGGCGTCGGGTATGCTCGCGGAATCGAAATGCCGGGCATCCAGCGTAAAGGTCGAGCTGGGCTGGACGGTCGCCTCGTCTTCGTCAATCCAGGCCACGACAAATCCGCCACCGGGCAGGCTGGTGATGTCAGAGCCATTGGCAAAACCGTGATTGTCTTTACTGACGACAACGGTCTCGCTACCCAGCGGCGAGCCACCCGCATCGAATTGCTGCACGTATACGGTTGCCGTATAGGTTGACGGACCTGTGCCGATACTTTGCTGCCAGATGATGGCAAATCCGCCGCCCGAGAGCGCCGTAATCCCGGCCAGAGACTGGCCGCCTGAGATGGATGTATTGACCTGAAAATCCACAGCGATCGGCGCGCCATTGGCGTCGAGGACGCGCGCGCGAACTGAACCATCAAGATCAGAGGCATTGCCGCCATAATCGTACCAGGCGGCCGCATAGCCGCCGCCGGTCAGGGCAACAGCTTGCGGCCAGTACTGGCTACTTGCCGTCGTCGAATTGACAACAAATTCAGAGCCGGCGGGCGCACCACTTGGCCCATACATCTGGCCGCGAATGGCCGACCCGGAAGTGTCATCGCCCGTTTCGCTGTAATCGGTCCAGAGAACGAGTGACTGGCCGTCTATCCCGCCAGCGATGGCCGGGACATTCTGATTTGCCGCTGTGGTGGTGTTGACGAGGAATTCATCGCCAAAAGGCTCCGCAGCCGTAATGAGCCGAACCGAGAAATCATTGGTCCCTGTCGGCGTTGTAACGGCCAGTGTGTTGCCGACGAGATCGACGATATTTTGGGCGGCGGCGAAAGACAGGACAATAGTGCCATTGTAGGTGGCCAAATTGCCGCCGCTGACAGTAATGTCAAAGATACGGTCGGACATGGGTGTCACGGACGTGATTGTTGCTGTCGTCCCGGAAACGACGAAGTCGGCAGCGTCGACATTGCTGACCGCTTCATCAAACGACACGCGCCAGACGAAGCGCTCAGCAATGGTGATGGCAGCGTTGGGCGTTGCCCGTTCAATTGAGGCGACTTGCGGCGCGGTCGCGTCAACGATCTTCACATAGGTGCGATCATTCACGCCCGATGGGGTGGTACTACTCAGCGACCGTCCGGCCGCGTCAACAATGTCCGGACAGGCACTAAAGCCCAAAGTAAGGGTCGCGACTACAGTCGCCATATCACCGCCGGATACGGTCACATCCGTTACTGTACTCGACACGTTGTTGACACTGATCGTTCCGGTCGTGCCTGTGATGGTAAAATCGTCCGCCGTTACATTTGATACTAGCTCGTTGAATGTCACGCGCCAGGTCACACTTGTTGCGCCAGTGGGCGAACTGATCGGATTAAATCGTTCGATCGAAACAAGGCCCGGCGCTGCTGCGTCATAGGCGACCGAGAATTGTGGGGAAGCCGTATTGCCATTGCCGGCGGCGTCCGCGGCACCGCCTTGCGGAACATCAATGGTGACACTCCCTTCGGCAATCGGTGTGATTGTCGCGGTGAAGACCGTGGTGCTGACTGACTGGAAGTTCGAGAGCGTTCCGTTGACAACAGTCAGGTCCCCAATCGCGAAATTGTCGGTCGCGGATGAGAATGTCACCGTTGCCGTAAAGGCCCCAGCCACTGGGCCGCTCGGGCCGGTGATGGCGACTGTCGGCGCTATGTTGTCCAGCGTATAGGTTTCTTCAGACGCTGGTGTGAGGCTGACGATCTGATTGCCAGCCGCATCGGTCAGCGCACTCCAGAATGAATCGGTCGATACCAGATCGACATCGACCGTGCCGTTCAACGTGGCCAGGTCTCCGCCGGAGACCGTCACGGTATAGGTATCACCGGACCCGGTTGTGATGGCTGTTGCCGTGCTGCCATTCACGTCGAAGCCGACATAGATCACCGGCTCATCGAAGACCGCACTGAAGACCAACGTGTCGGCATTGGTCACCTGACCAGCGGGCGTCACACGGCTGAACGCCAAGGCATTGGGCGGCGTCGTATCAACAACAATGATGAAGGGTGCCGAGGCCGGGCCGGTATTGCCCGCCAGGTCGGTCGCCGTCGCCGTAATCGAATGCGTACCGGGTGTCAGGTTTGACGGCGTCACCATCCAATTGCCACTGAAGCCGCGCTCATCCGCGGTGCTGATGTTAGCGACAGTCGAACCCACCACACCATCAAGTGATGATGTCAGTGTGATCGTCGCGTCGGTTTCAATGTGTGTGCCGATAATCCGCGGTGCCAGAACCCTGGTAATTCCATCAGAATTGCCGGCCCCGCCATCACCGTTGCCGGCCCCGCCATCATCGGAGAGGTGCATGTAAAGGTCCGTCGGCGCGACCGGTAGGACCGTGTCATAGATCACCGATAACCCGTTGGACGCCAGATTTGGATTTCCGTTCGTCCCGTTCGCGGTGTCGGCTCCAATGCTGATGACAACCGAGCCCTGGCCGGACGGCGTGATTGTCACCGAAAATTGTTTGGCGTTGTCGGTCTGGAACAAGGAGGCGACCCCGTTGGTGACCGTAAAGTCGTCGATTGCGACGCCCGTCATGTCCTCAGTAAAGGTCGCCAGCACCACGAAGAAAGCCGCATTGGTGTGCGTGCCGACGGCGCTCGACAACACCACTTCCGGCGGGGTGATGTCAGCCGTTACCAAATATTGCGTCGCCGCCGTATTGCCATTGCCCGCCGCGTCCTCGACACGATCCGCGGCAAAATCGACCGTTACTGAACCATCAGCGGTCGGGGTGATCGTCATCGACGCCGTTGAATTGGCACCCGGTGTAAAGTCGGAAATCGTGCCGTTGACGACAGTCAGGTCGGTGTCATCATAGACGCTGACGTCTGAACTGAAACTCACATCCAGCGCAAAATCTCCATAAACAGGCCCGGCTGGACCTGAGAGGAAGACGTCAGGCGGAATGTGATCGATGATAAAAGTCGCATCATTCGTGCCGGTGGGTGTCGCATTGGCAAGTGAATTTCCCGCGAGATCCTGTATGCGCTCGGTTCCGAAGGTAAAAGCGCTAACCCCGTCATCTTCATACCCGGCAGCGAAGAGGTAGGTCGTCCCTCCCACTGCGGCTGTCGTGACGGAAGCAGCGCCACCCAGTTCGAGCGCACCGCCGGAACCGTCATCGGTGATATTCGCGACATTGGTCAGACTGCCACCATCCGCGACAGCGAACCAGCTGACGCCGTTATCAATAGCCCCGGCAGCGAAGAGGTGGGTGATCCCTCCGACCACGGCTGTCGTGAGGGAACGGGCATCATCTAGCTCCAGCGTCGCATTATCGGTGACATTGGCGACATTGGTTAGGTCGACCGTCCCGCTCGCATTGGGCTCGACCGAGAAAACGCTCACCCCGTCATCATTCTGTCCGGCGGCGAAGAGGTAGGTGGTCCCTCCGACCACGGCTGTCGTGACGGATCGCACAGCACGCAGTTCGAACGTCGCATCATCATCATCGGTGACATTGGCGACATTGGTTAGGTCGACCGTCCCGCTCGCATTGGGCTCGACCGAGAAAACGCTCACGCCGCTATCATTCTGCCCGGCGGCGAAGAGGTAGGTAATCCCTCCCACCATGCTTGTCGTGACAGAGATGGCACCATCGAGTTGGAGCGTCGCATCATCGGGAACATTGGTGATATTGGTGAGACTGCCATCTGCCGCGACCGAGAAAACGCTCACGCCGGCATCAAAAGACCCGGCAGCGAAAAGGTAGGTAATCCCTCCCACCACGGCTGTCGTGACGGATCGGGAACCAGCCAGTTCGAGCGTCGCATCATCGGTGACATTCGCGACATTGGTGAGACTGCCATTCGCCGCGACCGAGAAAACGCTGACGCCGTCATCAAATACCCCGGCAGCGAAGAGGTAAGTAATCCCTCCCACCACGGCTGTCGTGACGGAATATGCACCATCGAGTTCGAGCGTCGCATCATCGGTGACATTCGCGACATTGGTCAGACTGCCATTCGCCGCGACCGAGAAAACGCTGACGCCGTCATCAATAGCCCCGGCAGCGAAAAGGAAAGTGGTCCCGCCCACTACGCCTGTCGTGACGGAAGCGGCACCATTCAGTTTGAGCGTCGCATTATCGGTGATATTGGCGACATTGGTCAGAGCGGGCGGACCGACCAATGCGTCCAGCGTCACCACACCGTTAAGGCTAGCCATGTCGCCACCCGAGAGCGTGACGTCGGTCTGCGTGCTTGAATTATTAGTGACAGCCAGCGTGCCGGTTGAGCCTGTCGAGGTGAACATGCCCGGCGTGACGGTCTGCACCGCCTCATCAAACGTTAAACGCCAAGTCACGCTGTCGGCGTTAGTTGGCGATGTGGCAGGGGCCTGGCGTACAATAGACGAGATCGTTGGCGGTGTCGCATCCTGTGCCTCGGCGGCCGGCGCGAACAGCGCACCTAAGCCCAAAGCCAATCCAGAAAAACCAACCAGCGCTAGTGCTCGAAATGAAAATGACATGCAATTCAGTCCCTTAATGTAGCACAAACAGGTTACTGTGCATGACATCAGCGCGCCGTGCCGACCGAACTGAACCGTTGCTATGCGGCCTTCTAAAGCACTCGGCAAGCGACTTCGCGTGGCAGGGCACGTGCTGCACTCACTTGCACCCCCGCAATTCGTTGGGTTTGACGCCTATTTGATGGACGAGCGTATTGCTTAATAGGACGTGTCCCATTCGCTATTCACTATAGGCAATCAACCCTTTATCGCTGACCGGGGCATTCAGGAGATTCTACGGCCGTGTTCCCCGTCAGCACCTATGGCACAGGTTTGGGGTTGTGATTTAAGGAGGATTTGGGTCTCGTCGTAATGACGAAGGAATGAAGATGAGACCCAAATCAACGAAGTCCAAAAAGCCTGTTGATCGTGTGGTGAAGGACATTCGCCGTGCGACGCGGCGGCACTTCTCGGCTGAAGACAAGATCCGCATTGTTCTGGAAGGCTTGCGCGGTGATGACAGCATCGCCGAGCTATGCCGCAAGGAAGGGATCGCCCAGAGCCTTTATTATACCTGGTCGAAGGAGTTCATGGAGGCTGGCAAACGCCGGCTTGCCGGTGACACTGCGCGTGCAGCCACCAGCGATGAGGTCAAGGACCTGCGCCATCAGGCGCGTGACCTGAAAGAATGCGTGGCTGATCTGACATTGGAGAACCGTCTGCTCAAAAAAAGCATTCTCGCGGATGGGGGAGACGGCGCATGAGATATCCTGCAGCTGAGAAGCTCGAGATCATCAGGCTCGTCGAGCAGTCCCACTTGCCTGCCAAGGTCACGCTCGACAAGCTGGATATAGCGCGCCGGACCTTCTATCGCTGGTATGACCGGTATCTGGAAGGCGGACCTGAAGCGCTTGAGGACCGGCCATCTGCCCCGAGCCGGGTCTGGAACCGCATTCCCACCGAGGTGCATGACCAGATCATCGAACTGGCGCTGGAGCAGTCCGAACTGAGCCCGCGGGAACTGGCTGTGCGGTTCACCGACGAGACGCGTTACTTCGTGTCTGAGGCCACGGTTTACCGGCTGTTGAAGGCCCATGATCTGATCACCAGCCCGGCCTATGTGGTGATCAAAGCTGCCGATCGTTTCCATACCCAGACGACCCGGGTGAACGAGATGTGGCAGACGGACTTTACCTACTTCAAGATCATCGGATGGGGTTGGATGTATCTGTCGACGGTGCTCGACGATTACTCGCGCTACATCATCGCCTGGAAGCTGTGTTCGACCATGCGGGCCGAGGACGTCACCGACACGCTGGATATGGCGCTGGAAGTCTCAGGCTGCGACCAGGCTACGGTGATGCACAAACCCAGGCTGCTCAGCGACAATGGCCCCAGCTACATCGCTGGGGAGCTGGCAGACTATATCGAGGCCCGGCGCATGAGCCATATTCGCGGCGCTCCGTTCCATCCGCAGACGCAAGGCAAGATCGAGCGCTGGCACCAGACCTTGAAGAACCGGATACTGCTGGAGAACTACTTCCTGCCCGGCGACCTCGAAACGCAGATCAAGGCGTTCGTCGAACATTACAACCACCGGCGCTATCACGAGAGCCTGAACAATGTGACGCCTGCAGACGTCTACTTCGGAAGAGCACAAACCATCATCAAACAACGTGAAAGGATCAAGCGACAGACCATCGCACACCGGCGCTTGCAACACCGAAAACACGCCGCCTAATATCAACCCACCAGACGAGGCCGATGCTCCACTAATCTACGATGCCATCTGTGCCAAATGTTCTGACGACGGACAATTTTAATGATTTATGGAGTTACTTGGTCAATTGCGGATGATGCAATGGTGCCCAGGAGAGGACTCGAACCTCCACTTCCTTTCGGAAACCAGCACCTGAAGCTGGCGCGTCTACCAGTTCCGCCACCTGGGCAGGTAAGCAAGGCGGGCGACATACGAATTGCGCGCGCGCCTGTCAATTCGGATATCACCGCCGCGGCGGCCTTCCTTCAGTTGCCGCTCAGCGTTTCTTTCCGGAGACGGTGTCGACGATGGCGTTCGCATCTTCCGCGCCGCGCCGCACATGCACCAGATCGCCCGGCTCGGCCCAGGCCGGGCGCAAGCTGTCCGAGGCCAGAATGACGGCGGAATAATCGCCCATCTGGTCCAGAGCGGCCCGGTTGAACAGGCGCTGTGAGGCGCTGTCGCCTTCAAACAGGGCGCGCGGCGTATCATCCTGCCGCAGCGATTCCGGTGAGCTTGTTGTCGGAGCCATGGGCAGTCGATCCTTTGAGAGCTTGCGGTAGCGATACCGTTTCATTGTTTATTCCCCCTTCCCCAATCCGGGTCCCGTCAGCGCCTCTATGGGCGCTTTGCGTTTGACCCACTTAAATCCCTCACGCTTGGTTATAACGGCGGTGTCGACGGGGCCGCCAACGCCTTCCGGGCCCAGCGACATCCGCATCTTAACAGAAGTCAGGTGAACCAGCGACTCGGCCAGCCAGGCCATTTCGTCCGGCGGCATACCCTGCAGGGTCGAAGCAAACGGCCCCAGATGCATATCCTGAATATAATCCCGCAGATAATCGAGAAACACCGAAATGAAGTCATCCGACATCGCCGCGTTTTCATGCAGCAGCCGGGACTTTTCCTGGTCGTTCTTCGCAAATTCGTTGATCAGCCGGTCGCCATTGGCGCGGATAAGGTCGCGGAATACCGTGAGCGAATAGTCCAGAAACGACGGATCCACACCGTGCACCATTGAAATCATGACATTGCGCACGGCAAACGGCAGAACGTCTGCGGGGTGATCCACGGTGATGTGACTCTCCGAGCGCGGCGACACGGCCAGCCGCCCGGCAATGACGCCATCCGTCTCCAGATTGATCAGTGACGGAAAGGTTTCATCGCCCCCAAAGCCGGCAACCACCAGACCGGAGCGCGCCACGGTTTCGATATCGGCAATGGAGAGCCGGTGCAGAAGCCGCGGCAATTGCCGCTTGATGTCGGTATTCATCCGCTCGCCGATGCGTGAATGCAGAAGCGTTTCATAGCGTTGCATCAGATCGGGGAAATTGCGCAGGAATTCGCCCTCGCTGAGATCGGCCAGCGCCGGATGCACGCGCCGCGATTCCACATCTCTGATCAGCGGTTCCAGCGAGCGGTTGACCAGCGCGCTGGCCTCGATTGCGCGCAGGAATGCGGCTGTCTTGGTAAACACGGCGATCTCGCTATCGCGCATCGAGAAATCATGAAACTGGCCGGCAAAGTCAAAAAAGGCCTCGCCCCAGCGCGCGATCGTGGCGTGTCCGTCATGTCCATGACGCTCGCGGAATTCCTTGATGATGACTTCCCACGGCACCCGCATGAATTCGGCATTGCCATAGATCATGACCCCGACCGGGTGTTCCCGCGACAGGTTGAACAGCTTGTCGACGCTGTCATAGGTCTTGATATTCATGCCCGAGCCGAACGTGGCCTTGGAGTCCGCCGCCAATGCCACGGCCTGCTTGTTCAGCAAGGCGACCTCTGCTGTCATCCCCTCAATTCACCCCCGAAAACCCGTGTTTTTGTTCTGGTCAGGCCCAACCCTAGCGCCGCGGGGCGGCCAAGAGGAGTCGGTTCGCGCGCTACGGGAATGTGAAACGCAGTGACGCATGGACAGGCGCGTCGATTTCTGGTCTATGCAGAGCCTCTCTTGAAACGCTTTCCGGAGGCATTTGGCTGATGCTGCGCGAAGAAATGATCACGGTTTTTGGCGGGTCCGGCTTTGTTGGCCGCTATGTGGTGCGGGCTCTGGTGAAAAAGGGCTATCGCGTCCGGGTCGCCACGCGCCGGCCGCATCTCGCGCTCGACATGAAAGTCACCGGCGTCGTCGGCCAGGTGCAGCTGATGCAGGCCAATGTCCGTAATCCGGCCTCCGTGGCCCGCGCGGTATCCGGCGCGCATGGCGTGGTCAATCTCGTGGGTATTCTGGCCGAAGGCGGCAAGCAACGCTTCGCCAGCCTGCAGGCCAAAGGTGCGCAGAATATTGCCGAAGCCGCCGTCGAAGCGGGCGTACAGCGCTTTGTCCAGATCTCCGCGATTGGCGCCGATGCCGACTCGGATTCGCGCTATGCGGCGACCAAGGCAGAAGGCGAAGCCGCGGTAAAAGCGGCGTTTCCGGGGGCGGTCATCCTGCGGCCCTCCATCGTTTTCGGCACCGAGGACGAATTCTTCAATCGTTTTGCCAATATGGCGCGTTATGCCCCGGCCCTGCCTTTGCCGGGGGGCGGCAAGATGAAGATGCAGCCGGTTTTTGCCGGTGATGTGGCCGCCAGCGTGGCCGCCTCAATCGAAAATACGGCGATCAGCGGCGTCTATGAGCTCGGTGGACCGCGCACCTATACCTATAAGGAATTGATGGAATTCATTCTGAAAACCATTGATCGCCCGCGCTTTCTGGTGCCGGTGCCGATGTTTGCCATGTCACTGATCGGACTGGCCGCGGAAATCGCTGCCATCCTGCCTTTCGTCCAGCCTGTCCTGACGCGTGATCAGGTCACCTTGCTGGGCGAGGACAATGTGGTGGCATCCGACGCTCACGGCATCGCGGATCTGGGCATTACGCCGGAAACCATTGAATCCATCGTGCCGGTCTATCTGGAACGCTATCGCCGCAACGGCCAGTTCCACGAGATGGCCTAGACCAGCAGCCAGAAGATCAGGCCGGCGAGGATCAGCCGGTAGATCACGAAGGGCAGGAAGCCGACGCGCTCGACAAAGCGCATCATGACGGCAATCGACGCCCAGGCTGACAGAAAGGACAAGGCGGCCACGATCAGCCCGTCCGTCAGGCTCGCACCCTCATTTCCGCCCTGCGCGAGGTCCAGTCCGGCCACCAGCGCAAAGGCGGCAATCACCGGAATCGCCATCAGCATGGAAAAGCGCGCCGCTTCGCTGCGGCCAAGGCCCAGCGCTCGACCGGCTGTCATGGTCACGCCGGAGCGGCTGGCACCCGGGATCAGGGCGAAGATCTGAACTAGGCCGATCAGGAAGGCATCGCGATAGCTCATGGTTTCGGTGGTGACGCCGGCGCGCCCGTATTTGTCCGCGGCCCAGAGCGGAACCGCAAAGACAAGGGTCGCAATGCCGATAATCAGGGGGGATCGGAACAGATCGGTATGACCGGTCAGGTAGAGCGCGCCGGCGCCGATAATGATCGGCGGCGTGGCGGCACCGATCAGCAGAGCCAACCGCCCGCCCGGCGTCATACGCCCCGACAACCAGGCCAGCTTGCCAATGGCAACATCGCGGATATCCCGCCAGAAATAGACCAGGACGGCGACCAGGCTGCCGGCATGGGCCATGACATCGATCAGCGGGCTCTGGTCCTCCATCCCGGCGGCAATCGGCGCCAGAATGAGGTGGGCCGAGGAGGAGACCGGCAGAAACTCGGTCAGGCCCTGAACCAGCGACAGCAGAATGAGTTGGGAAAGTGGCATCAGCGACTCGTCATGGCAGAATCAATTCGCCCCTTCTTTGCCGCCAAGTCGTGACGAAATAGAAAACGCCCGGCCGCGAGGGGTTGCGGCCGGGCGCTTGCTGTGCGCCGTCGAAACTGTTGCGCATGCATCGGGAGGGGACTCCGATGCGATCAGGACGGCAGACCCGTCAGCGGGGGGACGACGCCGATCCAGCGCCCTAATCAGCCGTTACATTAAAGACACGAGCTCTAAAAAAGTGCAAATTAAAAATAAGAAAGAATTTGTATGTGTCATTCTTGCTACATATTCTGTAACAGAATGTGATCGCTACTGGCGGCGTCCGCGACGGTCGTCTTCCGGGTCTTCCATCACAAAAAGCCGTGGATTCAAACGCACATCGGTTTCGACATCCGTCAACGTCACCCGCGTGGTATAGCCCAGCGAATCGGTGATGAACCATTCTTCCAGTACATAGTTGTCGGGATTGAAGGCAAAAAGCGCCGTCCCGTCCATTTCATCGCTCCGGTCGCGTGTCGCGACATAGAGATAGCCATCTTCCTGCCAGACGTCGGTGACATTGGCGTCCTCGGCCAGATTGACGTCCGGCTTCAACAGCCACCAGAGCGGGGTGGAGCGCAGTGGCACCCGGTCGACCGTATCCAGGTCAGAATCCGCAATGGCGACCGTCGTGCCATCAGCAACCACGAGCAGCGGCGACGGCGCATCATATTCAAAGCGCAAACGGCCGGGCCGGCGGATCGACAGGACACCGCTGGAGGATAAAAAATCCGGCGAGATCTGGGTGAAACGGGCCTGATAGGTCTCGATACCATTCAGCCAGGCATTGACGCCCGACAGGGCCGCCTCGGCGTCAAAAACGTCCGGTTCGGCCACGACCTCTTCGGCCGGCGCCTCATCAGTGATCGCGGGTGCGGCCGAGGCGGGCGCATCCTGAGCCATCAGGGCGAGGGAGAAAAAGAGTTCAATCAACATGCGAGTCATATTGCCCGCGAAATTGCGGCGGCGTCATGGCATAAGCGCAGCGTATCAGTGGCTAAAGCGGATCTGCCAGGCGGAAACCTCGCCCGGCTGCCAGTGCGGAATGATCGGGACATCGCCCAGCACATAGCCGTCATTCATATAGATGCCGGCCTCCCGCGAGTCGGCGAGCACGGTAAACGATCCGTCCGGCATGAGATGATAGAGCTGGCCCGGCCATTCGCTGGCGAAATAGGCGCCCTGCCCGTCGGGCGCGATCAAATCGCCATCGCCCAGCCCGTCGCAAATGACGGCAATGTCGGCGCCATCCGGACTGATGGACACAAAGCGGCCCGCCATGGTGACGGCCAGCATGCGGTCCGCCTCCATCCACAGTCCGTTGATGGCGGACAGCGCGTCATCCTCGGCCCAGACATGCACCATTCCGTCTTCCAGCACATAGATGCGCGCGGTCGCGGAATCGGAGACATAGATGCGACCGTCCGGTCCCGCGACGGCATCATTGAGAAAGCCGGCGCCGGGTGCCGGCCAGCTACTGACGATCTCGCCCGTTTCCCGGTCGAGGCAGACAATCCGTGTGATGTCGGTAACATAAAGCCGGTCCCCCACAAGCGCCATGCCCTTGGGCGCATCCAGCCCGGTCGCCCACTCCAGCGTCTCGATATCGCCCTCCGGTGTCAGGCGGGAAATGAAACCGTTGCCATCGCGGGCACCGCCTTCGCCGTTGACGTTGGAAACAAGAATCAGACCGCTTTGCGGGTCCGGCAGAACGCTTTCGGGAGCGGCAAAGCCGTCCGTCCGCCAGACCTCCGTGAGCTCCACAGACTCTATCGGTGTCGACGCCGATTGTGAGCAGGCCAGACAAAGGGATCCGGCCAACGGGCGAGCGGGGGCAAACAGCGATAATTTCATCATGCGCGGATTTATGCCCGCTCTCTTCGCCGGAATAATCTCAAATTTGCGTGAGAATCACGCCGCGTTGTGTTCCGGCAAGAAGATGTCGCGTTTCCCGGCATGGTCAGCGGGGCCGATCATGCCTTCATTTTCCATGCGTTCGATCAGTGTCGCCGCCCGGTTATAGCCGATCTGCAGGCGGCGCTGGATATAGCTGGTCGAGGCCTTGCGGTCGCGCGCAACGACGGCCACGGCCTGATCAAACAGATCATCGCCCGATCCGCCGCCGGCCTCGTCAAAGGGCGAGGGCATATCGTCATTGTCTTCGGTGACTTCTTCCAGATATTCCGGCGTGCCCTGTTTTTTCAGATAGGCAGCGACGTCTTCGACTTCCTGATCGGACACGAAGGGGCCGTGCAGGCGGCGAATACGTCCGCCCCCGGCCATGTACAAGAGATCGCCCATGCCGAGCAGCTGTTCGGCACCCTGTTCACCAAGGATGGTGCGCGAATCAATCTTCGATGTGACCTGATAGGAGACGCGGGTCGGGAAGTTCGCCTTGATCGTACCGGTGATGACGTCAACGGAGGGGCGCTGCGTCGCGGTGATCATATGAATACCCGCGGCGCGCGCCATTTGCGCCAGGCGCTGCACCGTGCCTTCGATTTCCTTACCGGCGACCATCATCAGATCGGCCATCTCGTCGATGACGACCACGATATAGGGCATCTTGACCGCCTCGATGGTCTCGGTCTCATACATCGGCTCTCCGGTTTCGCGATCATAGCCGACCTGAACTGTACGCTCGAGCGGCTCGTCCTTTTCCAGCGCTTCGGCGACGCGCTCATTGAAGCCTGCCACATTACGCACGCCGATCTTGGACATGCGTAGATACCGGCTTTCCATTTCGCGCACCGTCCATTTCAGCGCGGCGACGGCCTTCTTCGGATCGGTGACGACCGGAGACAGCAGGTGCGGAATGCCGTCATAGACGGACAATTCCAGCATTTTCGGATCGATCATGATCATCCGGCACTCGTCCGGCGACAACCGGTAGAGCAGGGACAGGATCATGGCATTGATACCCACCGACTTGCCCGAGCCGGTGGTTCCGGCGATCAGGAGGTGGGGCATGCGGGCGAGATCGGCCACAAAGGGCTCGCCATTGATGGTCTCACCCAGCGCCATCGGCAATTCGGCTTTGGATGCCTCGAAGGCGGAGGAGTTGAACAGGGCCCTCAGGAAAACGGTCTCGCGCCGCGGATTGGGCAATTCAATACCGATGGCATTCTTGCCCGGCACCACGGCAACCCGTGCGGCCGTCGCACTCATGGAGCGGGCGATATCGTCAGACAGGCCAATGACCCGCGAGGATTTCACACCGGCAGCCGGTTCGAATTCATAGAGCGTGACCACCGGGCCGGGCCGCACCTGTCCGATTTCACCGCGCACGCCGAAATCTTCCAGCACGCCCTGAAGCAGTTCGGCATTTTGTTGCAGGGCCTGCGCATCCACCGATTCCGTGCGCACCTGTGGCCGCACCAGAAGATCCAGTCGTGGCAGTTTGAACCCGCCTGCGAGCGAGAACGGCAAGGCGCCCTGTGCTTCGCGGGCTTCGCGGCCGGAGGCACGCGGCTTGCGCGTCGGGGCCACTTTCACCGACGGTATCACGGGCTCCATCGCCTTGCGGCGGCGTGTCCGCGGGCGCGGCGCGGCAGCCACATCATCAGTGCCGTCCGCTCCGGCTTCGCCTTCTCGCCAGGGCAGACGGCCCAGCGCCGCATCGATCCAGACCCGCAGAGTTGCCCAGGCCAGGCTGGCCGTATCAGCGGCGGCCACAATATCGGACGGGCGCAGGCCGAAGGTGAAGAACACGCCCAGTATCGAGACCAGCAGCCCCAGCCCGGCGGCGATCGCCATCGGGGCGGGTGCCCCCATCGCGGTCAAAGGGTCGGCGAGCGTAAACAGCAGGCCATCGCCCAGCACCCCGCCCAGACTGACCGCAAACGGCCAGGCTTCGGGGATGGGCAGGGCAGCCACTGCCATCGCAAATCCGAGAATGGCAAATCCGGCCGCCAGAATGCGCAGGAGTTTGAAGCCCAGCGAGCGCGGCTGATAGCGGCGCGTCATCTTCATCACGCCCCAGACCGCCAGCACCAGCGGCACACCGCCAGCGGCCCAGCCCAGAGTCTGTAACAAGAGATCGGAGAGGATCGCGCCGAACGCGCCCAGCGTATGAGTCACGGCTTGCGCAGAAGCGACATTCCAGCTCGGATCCAGCGGATTGTGATCGAGCAGGGCAAACCCGGTCAGCCCCGCCAGCGCCACCAGCAGACCGCCCGTTATCCAGGCACCCAGACGCGACATCCAGCCGGAACCCGCACGGCGGACCCGGCCCGAAATATTGTCGGAAGAGACAGCATCATAACCCGCCATGCGCGCATTCAATCGCGAAAGCGTGAGTCGATGGTAAATACGGGTTAAGATAATGCGGCTTTGCGCACCTGCGGCAGCGCGCCCCCTTCCCCCTGACCGCAACCGGTATAAAGTCCGCGCCATGACAAATTCATTCGATAGCGATGTGATTGTACTCGGTGGCGGGCTGGCGGGGCAGACCCTGGCGCTGGCGCTGGATCAGGCCGGCGTGTCGGTGACGCTGGTCGATGCCGCGCCGCTGGACGACATGCTGGCCCCGGAATTTGATGGCCGCGCCTCGGCGCTGGCCTACACCTCCTATCGCATGCTGGAAGTGATCGGCGCGGCCGACCGGATGCGCGCGCATGTGCAGCGGATCGAGCATATTCTGGTCTGCGATGGCCGCCCCTATGGCGGACCAAAGCCGGGCGGGCCGGGGCCGCACACGCTGCATTTTGACCGCCGCGAAATTCACCCAGAAGATGAAGGTGAGCCTTTGGGCTGGATGTGTGAAAACCGCCATACCCGCCATGCGCTGACCGCATGTCTGAAGGCGCGCAAGGACATTCAGCTGGTCGCGCCAATGAAGGCGGATCGCTGGGAGCACATTCCTGGCGGTATTGAACTCTTCCTGGAAGATGGCCGCAGTTTGAAAGGCCGCCTTCTCTGCGCCAGTGATGGGAAATTCTCCCGCTCGCGGCAGCAGGCCGGAACGCGCACCGCCGGCTGGGGCTATGACCAGACCGGCATTGTCGCCACGGTCGAACATGAAAAACCACATGATGGTGTGGCGTATGAATATTTTCTGCCAGGGGGTCCCTATGCCATCCTGCCCTTGCCGGGTAATCGGGCCTCGCTTGTCTGGACCGAGCGTACCGAAATCGCCAATGCGATATTGAAGCTGGACGCGGACGGCTTTCAGGCCGAGCTCGACAAGCGCTTTGGCGACTTTCTGGGGGCGGTGAAGGAAGCGGGCCCGCGCTGGGGCTATCCCCTGTCCGTGAAATTCGCCGAGCGGTTTTACGAAGACCGCATCGCCTATGTCGGCGATGCCGCGCGCGGCATTCACCCGTTGGCCGGGCAGGGCTTCAATCTGGGCATCCGCGATGCCGCGGCGCTCGCCGAGGTTCTGGCCGATGCGAAATCGCTGGGCATGGAGCTCGGCTCACCGGTCACCCTGCAACGCTATGCCAAATGGCGAAAGCTCGATTCCATGGGGCTGGTGGCGGCGACGGATATGTTCAACCGTCTGTTTTCAAACGATATCGGCCCGCTGCGCCTGGTGCGCGGGCTGGGCCTGTCGCTGGTCGACAAAATCCCCGCCGCCCGGCAATTCTTCATGCGCGAAGCGGGCGGGGAGACCGGCGATCTACCGAAATTGCTGAAAGGCGAAAGCCTCGCGGCCTGAGTCAGGCGACGCCGATCCGCGGCTCACCACCATCCCGCGCTTCGGACGGGCCGAATGCCCGGTCGAGAATGCTGGTGGAATCCTGCGCCAGCTCGATGGCGGCGGTCAGGTGTTCCAGCACCTTCATGTTGTTGGACAACACTTTCAGCGCTTCCGGGCGATGATCCCCGGCAATCTTGGTGCAGCGGATCAGAACGTCCGACCGCAGCTCCATCAGAATGTCTTCCAGTTTATGACCAGCCGGATTGCTATCCGATTTTAGAAAACGGGTCATGGCCGTCTCCTTTCCATCCACAGAAGACATCATGTAAGCAGAAACGCGTTAATTTTCGGCTGACAAGCCGGAAGCCGTCGCGTTAGACGGTCAACAAGCAATCATGGGAAAACATCATGGCCGAAAAACTTGGCGCACAAAAAGCAATATCGCAATTATCCGGATGGGAGACCGTCGATGGCCGCGACGCCATCCGCAAGGTCTTCCAGTTCGCCGATTTCAACGAAGCCTTCGGCTTCATGTCGCGTGTGGCGCTGAAGGCGGACCAGATGGACCACCATCCGGAATGGTTCAATGTCTACAACAAGGTCGACGTGCTGTTATCGACGCATGACGCCGATGGCGTCACCACGCTGGATCTCGATCTCGCCCGCTTCATGGACGCCATCGCCTAGTTTTCGTGTATGATCACCATGCCGAGCAGGATATCGGCCTCGCCCGCGCCGAGAACTTCGTCTGTAGCCTGCTGCAGAAGCTCAGAAATCCGGTCGGCATCCGGCACATCGCCAAAGCGATAATTGGTGCCGGTATACATGGCGAGCGCCGAAACATAGCGATCACGCAGGCGCGGCATCAATTGTTCAGCCCGCTCTCTCTGCCGATTGTTCGGAATTTCCAGCCCGGCCTCGATATGCATGATACCACGCAGACGGAAATCGGACTGCACGGTCGCCGTCAACGGAGCAAGCGGCACATATCCCGTCGAAGATGTGATCGGGCGATGCTGTCGGCCACTGCCCTGCTGGGCCGGTGCGGCACCCTGGGTGTCTGCGCCGCCACCGCCCCCGCCGGCAAAAGCCGTGGGCGTCATCAGAAGGGAGCAGATCGAGAAGGCGAGAAGGAATTTTTTCATGCCGGGATCAATATCAGATGAGCGTATAAAATCCGGTTCCGGACTCATCCGATTTCGCCGGATTTTCGTAAGACTCTGCAAACCATGAATGGAGTGACCCCATGTTGCGTATAGCCGCCCTCGCCAGCCTGCTTATGACTGCTCCCGTCCTGGCCCAGGAAGAAGAGGGTGGCCCCGGAAATTTCGTGGCCATCGGTGTCGCCGCCCTGCCGGAATCTCCCGGTGGAGATAGCTACCGCTTCATTCCGTTTGCGGCCGGACGTGCCACGCTGGGCGGAGTCGTCTACCAGATCGAGGGGCCGGGGATTTCCGCAAGCTTCTACAATGAGGGCAAGGTCGAGGCCGGCGCCTATTTCCGCGTCTATGGCGGTCGTGATGACCATACCGGCGATGTCGTCGTCGACCTTCTGCCGGAAGTAGATGGCGGTATTGTCGCCGGCGGCTTTGTCCGCATCGAGGTCGCACAGGGCGTGTTGAGCCAGTATGACCGCGTCTTCATCAGTGGCCGCGTCGGGGCCGATGTGACCGGTGAATTCGGCGGCGCCTTCTGGTCCGGCTCGGTCGCCTATGCCACCCCGCTCTCGCGCACGACGCTGCTGATTGCAAACCTGTCTGTGTCCGGCTCGCCCGATGATTATGCCGACCGCCTGTTTTCGGTCGATGCGGCAGGGTCTCTGGCCAGCGGCCTGCCCGTCTATCAGGCGCAATCCGGCGTTCAGGATATCGGCGTCACTTTCCTGCTGGACCAGCAGATTTCCGAGGACTGGTCCGTCACCGGCATTTTCGGTGCCAACCGCTTGCAGGGTGATTATGCCGACACGCCGATCGTGACCGTGCGCGGTGATGACATGCAGTATTTTGCCGGGCTGGGCATCGGCCGGCGTTTCTAGCGGCCCCGGAACTGGGTTATCGATCCGCTGCTACCGGGCACATTCCGGGCAGGCTCGGAGCGCGCCTGATCAAGGAATTGCCGGAGCTGATCCAGCGGTAACGCTTTCGACAGGCCATAGCCCTGGGCCACATCACATCCCATGACCCGCAAAGCCATCAGTATGTCATCATCCTCAACGCCCTCGGCGGTGACCGACATGCCCAGATTATGGGCCAGATCGATAGTCGACTTGAGAAGCGTCCGGTCCTTGGCAGACGTATGCGCGCCTTTGACAAAGACCTGATCGATTTTCAATTCCTCACACGGCAGGCGTTTGAGATAGGCCAGAGACGAAAAGCCGGTGCCATAATCATCAATCGCCAGCTTGATGCCGGCATCCACCCAGCGGTCAAGATTGTGCATCGCCTTGTCCGGATTGGACATCATTGCGGTTTCGGTGATCTCGAAGATCAGCCCGTTGGCACCAAAGCCGACAATTTCAAGAATCCGCTGACCGAATTTCGGATCCGCTACCAGAACGCCGGAAATATTCACGGCGATCGATATATCATGGCCGTTCTGTGCCAGATGGGCCTTGTCGGCCATTGCCTGCCGAATGGTCCATTCCGTCAACTCACGGATTTTTCCGGTGCCCTCGGCCTGCGGAATGAAGGCATCCGGGCTGATATAACCGCGCTCCGGATCATTCCACCGGCAGAGCGCTTCGGCGGACGTGAAGGCGCCGCGCCGCAAATCCAGCTTCGGCTGGTAGTGCATCTGCATATGGCCCGCTTTTGTCGCGTCGATCATCCGGGTCATCAGGCTCAGATTTTCGGTCGGATCCCCGAAGCGGCGTTCGTTATAGAGCGCATGTGGCGTGGACTGATCCTCGGCCTGGCTGACGCCAATCATGGCATTGCGGACGGCCATTTCGCTATCCGCGGCATTGTCCAGGCCAATCGTGGCGCTGACATCCACATCGACACCGTCAATCGTGATGGGGCGTCCGAATGCGCGAAGCAATTCGTTGATTTCATCTTCGACAACCAGCTCGTCATCGGTATCGAGCTGGATGCCGAACTCACCGTGGCCAATCAGGGAAACGAATGTCACGCCGTCAATCTCGCCCAGACGGGCCCCGAGCTGCTTCTGCAATTCCACAAAATTCGCAAAACCGAGAAGGCTTTCGATATGAGAGGCGCGATTGAGATTGACCGCGGCGACATAGGTGTTCGAGCCGTCATCGAGGACATCGCGGTTGCGTTGTCTGACGAGCGCATGACGGGTGGGCAGGCCGGTTTCGGGGTCGATATTCAGCTGTTCGCGCATCTGCCGTGCCCGCGCCCGCAAGTTGAGCATGGCCATGACCATGCCGATCAGGAGGACCAGCATGAGCGTCCCGGCACCGACGGCAATGAGCATGCGCAGCCGGGCTTCGCTCTGGGCCAGGGCGAGGTCGCGGGCGAGGCCTTCGGCGTGCAATTGCTGGATCTGAAGGTCCTGGGCGGCAAAGTCGAACTGGGCCCCAATCAGGGCGAAGTTGGCGTTGGCGGCAAATTCCCGGCCATCATCCTCAAGGCGCTTGAAGGCGCGCAAATGCGATATGGCGAGCTCATACTCGCCCAGCGCTTCATAGATCCGCGCAGCGGAGTCGTGAAAATCGGTAAAGTGATGATTGGTTTCGGAAATCTCCACACCGTCAAAAACGTGTTCAATACCGGTGCGCGCCGCCGCATACTCCTCGCGGCCCAGCGCAGCCTGGGCCCGAACACCCCACAGGAAACGCGACCACTCGGCGCCCGAATTCTCACCGGCGACTGCAAAGGCCTGATCCACCGCGGTATCGGCCGCTTGCCAGTCGCCATTGGCAATATTCAGGGAAGCCACATTGTTCAGGATGCGCGCCTGCAACATGCCACTGCCCATTTCTTCCGCCGCGGAGAGCGCTTGCGTGTAGTAACTTAGCGCCTGCGGGTAATCCTCAAGCGCGGTATGGGCATTGCCGAGATTGTTGAAGGTGGCGAGGTCCAGATTGGTATCGCGGTGGCGCTCGACCGCGTCGGCGAAATACTCGATCGCCCGGTCATACTGGCGCGCATCATTATAGATGGATCCGATGGATTGCAGAACGATGGCCTGACTGCGGGTTTCCCCGATGGCGAGATATACATCGAAAGCTTGCTGCAGAATCTCCAGCGCTTCGCCATGTTCACCGGTCAGTTTCAGAATGCGGCCGATCGACAGCAATGTATCGGCATGGAGCTTGGTCGGAGCCGGATTTTCACCCAGCAAGGCCAGCGCTCGTTCGGCGAGGGGCAAGGCCTCGTTCGGGCGCCCCAGACGCGTCATCGCTTCCGATTGCAGCCAGGCGGCGGACGCCAGAGCCATTTCCTGCATGGCCCCGTCAAAATCCATGGGCACAAGCTGTTCGGCATGCTGGGCATGTTCCAGTGCTGCCCGCGGATCGCTCATCATATTGGTGCGCGCCGCCTCAATGGCATCGGCATAGGGTGAGGCTGCCTGGAGGTCGGTCTGGGCATAACTCGCTGGGCCCGCCATCAGGGCGAGGGCCAGCAAGACACCTGAAATCCATTTCCACCACGACATCGCTGTCTCCGCGTCCGGCCAATGGTCTGGCCGACGAAGTCAGAGGAAAACACAAAGGGCTTAAGATTTATCGAATCGGGCCGTCTGCGCTTGACAGGCGGCCATGTTTACAAAGAAAAACCCCCTCCCGGAAACCGGGAGGGGGCGAGGTGAGCCACAGGTCGTAGCGCCTAGAATTCGAAGCGGAGACGGCCGCCAGCGGTGAAGCCGCTGATGTCGTCTGACTGGCGGTCGCCGGACACTTCCACCCGCGAATAGAGGCTGAATTCCGTCGATCCGCTGAAGAGATAGGTACCATACATGGCCTCCGCGAAGAGCGGGCGCTCGCCGCCCAGACGCCAGGTCTGGGTGGAGACATCCAGCGTGCCGCTTTCACGATCCACCACACCGGCTGCAGTGTAACGCATCTCACCGCGTTCGATGTGCAGGGGCTGGATCAGGCTGACGCGCAGCGCGTCACCCTCAGAGACCAGTCCGTTGCGGGTCATGGTCATCTGGAAGGCGGTCGACAGTGTGTCTTGCGACAATTCCAGAACGTCGCTGTCAAAGTCACCGGCACGGGTGCGGGCCATCGTGGCGGACGCATCGAAGTTGAGCGCCATTGGCAGAGCTACAGACGTTCCGAACGTGACCGCGTCGGTCATCGTACCGCCGCTGAAGTCCAGCGGGCCGGTGCCTTGCGCCCCGAGGAAGCCGGTGTCTTCCCGCAGCAGGGTGTAGGAGAGATTGACCTCCAGCCCGTCACGAAGCGTATGCTCGATCCCGCCGACAAAGGCCGTCGCCTGATAGGCGTCCAGGCCGGAGACACGTGTCCGTTCCTCGCCGGAATACGGCAGGACATACATGTCCTCGTCGCGCTCGGTCGAAACACCGAAGTTCAGGCGGGTTCGGGTGTCCAGCGTATAGCCGGCCATGCCGTAGAGACCGCCCGAGGCAAAGCCGAGCACCGGATTGACGCCGCCGGTTTCCGGGCGATGGTCGGAGAAGAGACCGAAGCCGTCCTGACCGGAGAAGGCCAGCGCGCCATTGCCGAGACCGAAGCGCATTTCGCGGCCCGATACATCGTCGCTCATGCGGATGCCGATCTGGACCGGCAATTCGCCATCGCTGATATTTTCGCGTGGATCGTGGCTGGACATCACCGCTGTGATGCGGAAGTCGCCACGGACGGCCAGAGGTGCGGCATATTCGGTGGTGTCACGGAAATCCGCCGTGCCATCGCCGTTGCTGTCCGCATTGCGGTTGCGCTCCAGGAGATAGGTTTCCGCATTGACTGTCGAGGCCAACTCGTCATCGCTCATGTCCAGCGTCAAATCGTCAAGCGAGACGACGAAGTCGCGGAAGGTATCGTTGAGGTCTTCAAAAAGAACGACGCTGTTCTCGTCGGCTGCGTAGAAGGTGAGACGGCCCCGTGTCCGCACGGCACCCGCCACATCGCGGCGCTTGAGATCGCCGGTGACCATATAGAGGTTATCCGGGTCGAGCGGCGACATTGCCGCGCCGACATCCAGCAGGCCGCGGCCATAGACAGCATCCGTTCCCGGTGCGCCCAGATCGCGGGCCGAGCGCAGCAACACATCGGCGACATCACTGGATTCCAGCCATCCCCAGCGGCCCTGAACCAGCGCCGCAGCACCGGCCACCATCGGCGCGGCGAAGGAGGTGCCGGACTGGCGCATCACACCGCCCTCGCCATCAGAGACGAGGATCAGCTCACCCGGCGCGACCAGGAAGCGGTCCATCAGGCGATTGCCCTCTTCACACACACCATTGACGGTGAAGCAGGCCTCGCCCGGACGGTTGGAGAAGAAGGAGATATTGTTCGCCGGATCGACCGAACCGACGAGGATCAGATTGGACACATCGCCCACGCTGGACCAGTCGACATCAAAATCCTGCGTGTAGCCGTCATTACCGGCGGCCACGACGAAGAGGGCATCGCCAGCGCGGCGCGCAATCTTGCGGTCGCTGAACACATCGGCCCAGTCCTGCGAGAAGGTCGTGCCCGGCACACCGAGCGACATGTTGATCACATGGGCCCCACCCGTCAGCAGCGCATCGATACCATCGCGCACATCGTCGAAATTGGTCGAGAGGGTGTCATCGAACGGATTATAGGTGACGAGCGTGGCATTCGGGGCCAGCCCCATCACGCCTTCACCATCCAGTGGCGCATTGATCAGACCCGCCACGGCCGCGCCGTGCGCAAAGCCGAGATAGTCGCGCTCACCTTTGGAGTTGCGTACATTCAGGGCTTCCTCGGTGGTGAAGGAGAAGTCGAGCAGGCCGACGATTACATTGTTGCCGGCGCCTGCTGCCTGCGACAGGGCAGGCGTCCAGTTGATCTGCGGCATCCAGTGATCGACACGGTCCAGACCGGTAAAGCCCATCAGCCCATCATAGAAATCGAGGAAGAAGGCCGAGCGGTCGGCGGCATCCATATTGGCGAGGCTGTCCGGATTGGACAGGTCGAGACCATAACGGGCGAGCAGGTCGGCCAGAACGGCCTCTTGCACCGATTGTCCGGTTTCATGGGCGACCGCGCCGCCAAAGACGTCCTCGGCCCGGTCAAAGATGGCCTGGAGCTGTGCAGCGACCGACGCATAATCGGACGTCGCGGTGTCCTGGAAGGGGTCGATATCGCCCCAGAAGGCGTTGATGTCGCCCCAGAACGGACCGATATCGCCCCAGAACGGGCTGATGTCACCGTAGAAAGGATTGATATCACCATAGAAGGGGTCGATGTCGCCATAGAAGGGCGAGATGTCGCCCCAGAACGGAGAGATGTCGCCATGGAAGGGGTTGATATCGCCGTGGAAGGGATTGATGTCGCCCCAGAACGGCGAGATGTCGCCCCAGAACGGTGAAATATCGCCGTAGAAGGGAGAGATGTCCCCGCGGAACGGATTGATGTCCCCGTGGAAGGGATCAATGTCGCCATGGAAGGGACTGATATCGCCGCGGAACGGATTGATGTCTCCGCGATAGGCGAACAGGAAAGTTGGCGTTTCGGCCGACTGCTGGTCGTCCTTTTTCCCGGCCCAGGCCGCAACAGATGTCATTGGCGTGATCGCGAAAGCCAATACTGTAGCGGCGGCGGTATTACGCAGAAACTTTTTCATGTCATCCCCCATCAGGATTGCCTGAATGTGGGATCAGTTCTCGCGCATTTAGTTCAAATTCGACCTAATTTTATTGGTTTCCAAAGGGTTAATTGATCTGGTGGTTTACAATCCGATAACGGGTTGATGCAGATTTTACGGACGCTCCGACCCGTCAAAGGGCAAAAGAAAACGCCGAACTGATACCCGCACGGCGTTTGATCTCTATGGTCCGCTTTCGCCTGCGCCGCCTTCGGGCGGGCGAAGCCACCTGAAGCCGGCGGCGAAGGCCCCTGCCGGGACATTTCGCACCCAAAATCGATCCCCCGGGCCGAATTTTCCGCCTCCGGCAGACCGGCTTGATATGGTGGAGCCAGGCGGAATCGAACCGCCGACCTCGTCATTGCGAACGACGCGCTCTCCCAACTGAGCTATGGCCCCGACCGATTGGGAGGCCGAGGAATAGGACCGCACCGCGGAAGCGTCAAGATTTCGCCGCCGGTTGCGGGTGGTATATGCAAGCCGATCCGGCATTTGCTTGCGATCCCCCCCGGATAGGGGCTAGAGCAGGGGAAATTTCCGGTGAGAATGGAAGAGCGAACATGTCCCTTGTTGATAGCATTATTCATTTGCTTTTGATTCCCGTGCTTAACCTTTTCCTGATCCTTCTGATTGCGTCGATTATTCTGAGCTGGCTGATCAGCTTCAAGATCGTCAATCCCTACAATCCGGTTGTCAGTACCATCTGGCGTATAACGTCTACTCTCACTGAACCCGTGCTGCGGCCGATCCGGTCCATCCTGCCCAGCATGGGTGGATTCGACTTTTCACCGCTGGTTGCCTTCCTGCTGGTCCAGTTCGTTATCTATGCCCTGCGAGGCGGTATCGTCTCGATATTCTAGTTGCCAGCATTGAAACCTGCCGGCTTTTCCATTTCTGTCCGCCTGACCCCGAATGCGCGCCGTGACAGTCTGGATGGCTGGGAGACGGATGCCGACGGGCAAGACGTTCTGCGCGCGCATGTCCGGGCTGTACCGGAGAAAGGCAAGGCCAATGCCGCGCTTGTCAAACTGCTCGCCAAACGGATGGGAATCGGTAAAACCCGGCTGACACTGACACGCGGCCAGACCAGCCGGATCAAGACGATCGCCATTGCATGCGAGGCCGGAGAGGCCGGGGCGCTGGCCGCGAAACTGACGGAGGCCGACACATGACCGCAAAACTCATCGACGGAAAATCTGTCGCCGCCGATCTGGATGCGCGCGTCGCCGCGGCGGCCGCACAGCTGGAAAATCTGCTCGGCCGCAAGCCTGGTCTGGCCGTTGTGCTGATCGGTGACGATCCGGCCAGCGAGGTCTATGTCCGCAACAAGGTGCGGCGCGCCGAAGCAGCCGGCATGGAGTCGACCGCCATCCGCAAGCCGGCCGCCATCAGTCAGGCCGAAGTGATCGAAATCGTCGAGCAACTGAATGCCAATCCGGCCGTCGATGGCATTCTGGTGCAGATGCCACTGCCCGATCACATCAATGCGGCCGCCGTGATCAACCGGATTGATCCCGACAAGGATGTTGACGGGCTGACCGCGATCAGCGCCGGGCGTCTCCTCGGCGGAGAAGCCGGCTTGCGCCCGTGCACGCCGGCGGGCTGCGTCCTGCTGGCCGAACGGGCGATGGGCGATCTGACCGGCAAGTCGGTGCTGGTGATCGGCCGCTCCATACTGGTCGGAAAGCCGGCCGCCCTGCTCTTTCTCGAGAAGGACTGCACGGTCACGATGGCCCATTCGCGTACAAGGAACCTGCCCGAACTGGCGCGGCAGGCCGATATTCTGGTGGCGGCCGTCGGACGGCCGGAGATGATACAGGGCGACTGGATCAAGCCGGGGGCCTGTGTGCTGGACGTCGGGATCAATCGTATCGACGCGCCGGAAGGCGGGGACGGCAAGACCCGTCTGGTCGGCGATGTGGCTTTCGCGGCGGCGGCCGAACGCGCTGGCTGGATTACACCCGTGCCGGGCGGCATCGGGCCGATGACCATCGCCATGCTGTTGCGGAACACGATCACCGCCGCCGCGCGGCGGGCCGGTCTGGAGACCGCAGAAATCCTCTGAGCCCTCCTTTTGTAAAGATGCCGTTAACGAAATCGGGCGCATATGTCTCTTCAGGGAAGAAGGACAGGTCAGGCTATGTCGGCGTTGAATGTATTGCACGTTGAAGATGATTTTGCGGACGCCTTGCTGGTTCAGAACAATGTTTTTGAATCCGGCGATTACGATATCGGTTTCGAGGTCGTACGCGATCTTCGGGACGCCCGCCGCAAGCTGAAGAAAAAGAGATATGATCTCGTCCTGCTTGACTTGCGACTGCCCGATTCCATCAATCCCGACGACACGCTGACGACGATGCAGGGCTTGTGCCCGTCAACGCCGATTGTGGTTCTGTCCGGCTCCATGCGGGTCGATAGCGGCGCGATTTCGTCCGAGGTCAATCAGCTCGACAAGAATGAGTATCTGTGTGGCCGCGCGGCGGGCCAACAGCACTCGCTGGCCCAGATCCTCCGGATGTCGGTCTCCGACGATGATTTCGAAGCCATCTAGTCTCTGATCCGGCCCGGTTCTTGCGCTGTATTTTCCGTTCTTTCCGGAGCGGGTCAAAATGGTGCAAGCCGAAATTCTATCTCCTGACGCATTGAGGGCGAGCGATCGCGCGGCCTGGCGGTCGCTGGCGACGGGCCCGTTCGCGTCGCCGCTGCTTCAGCCGGACTTTGCCGATCTGGTCGCAAGCGTGCGCGATGATGTGCGGGTCGCGGTCTTCCGCAAGGGCCAGAATACACCCGGCTTTCTTGCCTTCCATTTACGCCCGGGCCGGATGGCCCGATCCCTCGCCGCGCCTTTTGGTGATGTGCAAGCGCTGGTCTGTGCGCCGGATTTCTTTGCTACCGGCGAAGAAGCGCTGAAGGCTGCGGGCATTCGCGCTTTCCAGTTCGACAATCTGGTCGACCCCTATGGGCTTTTTGCCACCCAGGCCGGCGAGGCCGGTGAAGCCTACACAATTGCGCCCGGTCCGGATGCCGCGGCTTTTCTGGAAAGCCAGCGTGCCCTGCATCCGAAACGGTTCAAGAATCACCGCCGTCTTGGCCATAAGCTGGAACGCGAGTGCGGCCCCGTCTCACTGGTAATGGAGGACAGGGACGAAACCGCACTTGCAACATTGCTCGGCTGGAAGCAGGCGCAATACAGGGCCAGCGGCCGGCATGATGTTCTGGCGGCGCACTGGGTACAGGACTTCATGCGCCAGACCCATGCCCGGCAGGACGGGCCGCTTCAGGGGCTGCTGTTCAGCTTGCGGGCAAAGGGCGAGATCATTGCCGGATTGTTTGGTGTGCGCAGCGACACCGTCTTCAATCCCTGGATTGCCGCCTATAATCCGGCCTACCGGGCGTGGTCGCCGGGCCAGCAAGTCCTGCACGAGCTGGTCGCCGCCATGCCGGAGCTGGGTCTCGAGCGCTGTGATATCGGTGCCGATCACGATCACTACAAGAAATATTATGCCGCCGACACAATGCCGGTTCACAGCGCCCTGATCGCCGCGCCGGGACGCGATGCCCGCATCACACGGGCGCGCGCGATTGTCTGGGAGGCGGCCGATCTGACGCCTGTTGGCAATATCACCTCGCGCATCCGGCGGCGTCTTAACCAGATTTCAGCGGTTGAGCTGGATACTGCCCATCGTATTTCCGGCCTCGTGCGGGCGTTTACACACCGCGCGGAGCCCATTGCGGGGCCATCTTCATGACGCAGAGCATTTCGGTCATTATTCCCACATTCCGCCGGCCAGACGGATTGCGGCGGGCCGCAGACAGTATTCTGGCGCAGGCCAATCCGTGCGGGCTTCAGCTGGAGCTGGTGATTGTCGACAATGATCCGGACGGCTCCGGTCTCGCCTCCGCGCAGGCCATCGCCAGGGAAGCCGCCTTCCCGGTCCGGGTGGTTCACATGCCGGAAGCCGGCGTGGCCAATGCCCGCAATGCCGGTCTCGCGGCCAGCACGGGTGAGCTGATTGCCTTTCTCGACGATGATGAGGAAGCGCCCGCCACCTGGCTGTGTGAACTGGTGGGCACCCTGAATTTCTATGATGCGGATGCGGTTTTTGGTCCTGTCCGGACCCGCCTGCCGGAGAGCGTGACCGCGCATCGAGAGTATTATGACGAGTTTTTTTCCCGCTTCGGACCGGAAGAGAGCGGCCATATCGACCACTATTATGGCTGCGGGAATTCGCTGATCCGGAAATCCGCCCTGCCCTGCGAGCAACCCTTCTCGGTTGAACGCAACACGACCGGCGGTGAAGACGATCTGTTGTTTGCACAAATGCAGGCCCGGCATGCCGTCTTTGCCTGGTCCGCCGAGGCCTGGGTCTGGGAAGAGCCGCTGTCGAGCCGGGCCAGCCTGTCCTATACGCTGAAGCGCGCCTTCGCCTATGGTCAGGGACCAAGCGCCGCCTGCGCCTCCCACAAACCGATGAATTTGCCGGGCATCCTGTTCTGGATGATTGTCGGCGCCGGACAGGCTCTGGTTTTTGGCCTGGCCGCAGCTGTGCTGTGGGCGACTGGCGCTCCGCGCCGGGCGCGTATGCTCGACAAGGCGATGCGCGGTCTGGGAAAGGTTTTCTGGGGCGGCCCGTTCAAGCTTGGCTTTTATGGCAGCGCCGCGTCATGACACCGGCCGTTCTGGACCACGCCCCTGATCTGGATGCGGGCGGGTTTGCCGCCAACGTCTCGGCGTTCAAACATCGATTGCACACGCAGATGGACTGGAGCGATGCGGCGCTGGCCGGCATTCTGGACCGCTATCCGCGCGAACATCTGGGCGTTTTCACGATGGGCGAGGATGCCTGCGACCGGTCAAGCTGGCGGCGCGGCGATATCACCCATCTGCCCGGTGAGCGACTGATCGAGATCGCGAAAACGGGCCGGGTCTGGTTCAATCTGCGCGCCACGAATGTCTGGCTTCCCGATTATGCCAATCTGGCCGACCGGATGTTCGGCGAACTGGAATCGACGATTCCGGGCCTCAAAACCTTCAAGCGGGATATCGGCCTTCTGATTGCCTCGCCGCGCGCCCAGGTCTTCTATCATCTGGATGTGGCGCGCGTCGCGCTCTGGCATTTGCGCGGGCACAAGCGCGTCTGGCTCTACCCGCCGGAAGCGCCCTATGTATCGCCGGAAGCGCTGGAAGCCATCGTGCTGCGGGAAACCGCCGAGCAGCTTGACTATCGCCGTGAGTTTGACGCGGGCGCCGAATGTTTTGATCTGTCGCCGGGCGATATGGTGTCCTGGCCACAAAATGCGCCGCACCGCATCGTCAACGAGGATGATCTCAATGTCTCGATTTCGGCGGAATTCCTGACGCCAGCGGCGCTGGTGCGGGCGAATGCGATCTATACAAATGGTGTTCTCAGGCGCCGATTCGGGCTTTCACCGGGGCTGGGCGGATCGCTCTCGCCGGTGACGCTGATGCGCGCCGGACTGGCGCGCTTGCTGAAACTGTCCGGCGGCAATCGCCGCGACCCGCTGGCACCGAGCTTCCGCATTGATCCGGCAGAGCCCGGCGGCCTCGCAGCGCTTTAGGCAGCGGCGGACTGGCCGGAGATGGTCTTCAGCATTGCTTCGATATCCGCCAGTTTTGCGCGTTCCGTATCGGCGCGCGCTTCCTCGAGGCCCGCATCGGAGCGAATGAGCTGAACGGCTTTTTGTTGGGCGGCAACAGAGCATTTGCCGACCGGAATCGCCCCGCACGTGACCAGTTTCAGCAGCGAGGCGGCCCGGTCCAGAGCCGGAGACGGCCCGTTGACAATCGCATCGATCAATCCTGAGCGCTCGAGCACTTTCTGTCCCAGCGCATCGAAGGCGGTCGCCAGGCCGGACTTGTCCTCATCTGGATAATTGCCCTTAAGGGCTTTTGTCTGGAATCCCGTCAGCCGGTGCAGACGATCAATGGCGCGGCCCCCGCCGGAAACGAACCAGCCTTCCGTCTTGTGATTGCCCAGCGTGGCCCGGATATAGCCGGCGAGCTTGCGCTTGTTCTGGGCGCCGACAATATTTTCTTCCAGCGCCAGAAGATTTTCGATTTCCTGATCCGGCGTTTCGCATTTCTCCAGAAAATCACCAATGGTTTCCGGCGTCAGCAGACGCGCCGAGCGCTTGGCGAAGGCGTCCTGCAGCGCGTCCACGGCCAGGTCCGGTCCTTGTGCCATCACCAGTTTCTGGGCGAGTTTCCGGGCCAGTTTCACCTCGGCCAGAACATCCTTGGGCCGCATGCGGCGCGGCCGGCGCAAGCGCTCCAGCAAGGCACTGGCGATCATGGTCTTGCAGGATGGCAATCCACCGGTTTTCATCAAACGGGTCAGGGTGCGGGCGTCGGCAGGGGGCCCCTGCAGGCTTTCCGCCGAGTCAGAACCATCAAATATGTCGGCCAGGCGCTGGACCTGATCGCCCAATTCCTCCGGAGACCCGATCAAGGCCGTCATTCCGGACTCGAAATTGAGAATTTCGGCCAGAAAGATATCGAGCTGTTCGCAGCCGGTCTTGCGCGCCGAGTCGGCCTCCGGCAATTCGGTCGCAAACTCCATCAGAACCGACAATTTCTTGCCGAAGCCGCGCTCGTCCGACAGACGGTCCGCCAGTGCGGCGCGAATCTTGTAGGGCGACTTCTCGCCCGCATGGGCTTCCACCAGAGACGCATAGGTCTTGTATCTGGAGAATTTCGGCAGGCGGCCGGATTTTCCGTCCTTGTATATCCGGTCAAAGGCCTTCGCGCTCAGCTCATGAAGCTGTTTGACATAGGCATGGACCGTGGAGTCTCCATCGCGCGCGCTGGCCACAGCAACCTTCTGGATGGCGTGCTGGAGCTCGGTGCCACCGCTTTCCAGATCCTCGGCGTGCTCGGGGCTGTGCATCAGCTCCATCGGTGTGACCTGCTTGCGCACGAACCATTCATTCATGACGCGGCTCATCGTGTCGCGGGCCGACGGATTGGTCAGATCGTCCGGTGACAAACAGGGCAAGGATCCATCGCCGGTTTTTTCGGCTTCGGTCTCGAATTTCTCCGCGCCTTCTTCCCAGATCGTGAAGGACCGGAAAGCGCGGCTTTCCTCGTCAAAGCGTTCCTTGGACACCCGGACCGATCCGGTAGGCGTCGCGCTCAGAAGTTTCTTTGCAAATTCAATGGCATCTTCGCGTTCTGGACGCGCCTCTGCCAGTATCCATGACGCCTTGCGGTGCTTCTTGACGAAGACCTCATAATGAATCTTGGCTGCCGCCATCAGGCGCACTCCGTGCAATCACGCGGAGACAATGCCACTGAAACATTTAAGGCGTCGTGAACCCTAACGCTTTCGCTTCGCGCCAAGCTTGTCTAAGGTTTGCAAAACAGGGAATGAGGAGACGCGTTCATGGCCACAATCGCGCTGGTCGATGACGACGAGAATATCATCACGTCGGTATCCATTTTTCTGGAAGGCGAAGGCTACAAGGTGCGCACCTTCAATGATGGTGCCGCTGCGCTGGAAGCCTTGACGGATGACCCGGCGGATCTGGGCGTGTTCGACATCAAGATGCCGCGCATGGACGGGCTGGAACTTCTGCGCCGCCTGCGTCAGTCGTCCAATATGCCGGTCATTTTCCTGACCTCGAAAGACGACGAATTTGACGAGGCTCTGGGTCTCAATCTCGGTGCCGATGATTATATCACCAAACCCTTTTCCCAGCGTCTTCTGGGCGAGCGGGTGAAAGCCGTCCTGCGCCGCGCCCGGCCGGATCCTGTGGGCGATCCCGGACAGCCTGGCGGAGATTCCAAACCAATCATGCGGGGGCGGCTGTCACTCGACCCCAATCGTCATTCCTGTTCGTGGGAAGGCGAGCCGGTGCGGCTGACGGTGACGGAATTCCTGATCCTGCAATCCCTGGCGCAACGCCCCGGCTATGTGAAAAGCCGCGATGCGCTGATGGATGCGGCCTATGATGATCAGATCTATGTCGACGACCGGACCATCGACAGTCACATCAAACGGGTCCGCAAGAAATTCAGAGAAGTCGACAAGACGTTCGACGCCATCGAGACGCTTTATGGTGTTGGATACCGTTACAAGGAGAGCTAGCCGGACGATCCGTTCGGTTCGCGGGGTCTCCTTTTCCCGCCTCGCCTGGATCATCCTTACCGCCAATGGTCTGGCCTTGCTGGTTCTGATCGTCGGTATGCTGGCCGTGTCCGAAACCCGGCGGGGACTGGTCAATGCCAAGATCGAGGCCCTGCGCGTCGAGGGCGAGCTAATCGCCAATGTGATGGCCGAAGGCGCCGCCGAGAGCGACCCGTCGCCGCGTCTGCTGGACGGGGATGCCCGGCTGATACTGCGGGACCTCTATCTTCCGGAAGAGGTGCGGGCGCGCATCTACAACAAGGCCGCGCAGCTGGTCGCGGACAGTCATCTGCTGGCCGACCGGTTTGATGTGACAGAGCTGCCGCCGCCAGGAGAGATGCTGCCCGGGGATTTTGCCGAGGATGCGCGCAGCCTGCTCTCGCGCCTGATGGACGGGTTTGGCGGCTGGTTCCGGACTGAGGAAGAGCGCGCCGCGCTCGACCGCACGCTGGAAGAGGAAATCGCCGGAGCAATCGGTGGTGAAACCATCGCCGGCGTGCGGCGGCAACCGGATGGCTCACGCGTGGTCTCGGTGTCCGTGCCGATCCAGCCGGTGCGCGCCGTTGTCGGTGTGGTGACGCTGGAATCCTTCGATCTTGACGAGATTATTGCGGATGAGCGCCGGGCGCTCTTTCCCTTCATCCTGATAGCGGCGCTGGTCAGTATCCTGACATCGCTGACACTGACCGTCTTTATCGCCCGCCCGATCCGCCGGCTGGCGAAGGCGGCGCGGCGCGTGCGCATGGCGAAGGGACGACGCGTGGAAATGCCGTCTCTTGCCGGGCGCCGCGACGAAATCGGTGAGCTGGGCGAAGCGATGCGGGAGATGACCGCAGCCCTTTATGACCGGATGGACGCGATCGAGCAATTTGCCGCCGATGTGGCGCATGAGCTGAAAAACCCGCTGACCTCGATCCGGTCGGCCGCGGAAATCCTGCCTCGCGCGCAGACGGACGAACAGCGCGAGCGCCTTCTGCGTGTGATTGCCTCGGATGTCCGCCGGATGGACCGGCTGATCACAGATATTTCCCGGGCGTCACGCCTCGATGCCGAGCTGTCCCGCGAGGATGTCGGCCAGGTCGATCTCGTGCAATTGATGCGCGACACGGTCAGCGCCTATGAAGCGTCGCGTTCGGATGAGCCCGAGCTGATCTTCAAAACCTCGCTGGAGCGCGCCCTGGTCGAGGGCCGGGCGGCACCGCTGGGGCAGGTCATCCGCAACCTGATCGACAATGCGATCACCTTTTCACCCGAAGACGGCACCATCCGCATCGCGTTGAGCGTTTCTGAAACGGGACAGCTGAAACTCACCATTGATGATGACGGGCCGGGCATTCCGCCCGACAATCTCGAAACCATTTTCAAACGCTTCTATACCGAGCGGCCAGCCGGCGCGGAATTCGGGTCGCATTCCGGCCTCGGGCTGGCGATTTCGCGCCAGATTGTCGATGTCCATGGCGGCGATATCCGCGCAGAAAACCGGTGCGATACAGATGGCCGGGTAACCGGTGCCCGCTTCATCGTCACCCTGCCGCGTGCTGCGCAAATATGACACGGCGATGAAGAAACTCCTTTTCGCCAGCGGCACTCCGGGATTTAATCACACCATCCTGAGGTGAAACATGATCGGTCTGCTGATCGTTACACATGGTGATCTTGCGCGCGAATTTATCGCCGCGACCGAGCATGTTGTCGGGCCGCTGAAGCATTGCGACGCCATCTGCATTGGTCCGGATGACGATCTGGAAGACCGGCGCAATGATATCCGTGATGCCATCAAGATACTGGATACCGGCGCGGGCGTGCTCATCCTGACAGACATGTTCGGAGGCACGCCGTCCAATCTGGCGATTTCCCAGCTGACGCCCGGCAAAGTCGAAGTTCTGGCCGGTATCAATCTGCCGATGATGATCAAGCTGGCGGAATCGCGCAGCGCAATGGCGCTCGATGCACTGGCCGAAGCCGGTGAAGTCGCCGGACGGCGCTATATTGCACGTGCCTCGACCGTCCTTGTTGGCGCGTCGAAATAGTGCCGGTTTCAAAACAGGTCTTGATTACCAACCAGCGCGGCCTGCATGCGCGGGCCTCGGCAAAATTCGTCGATATGGCGGCGGGCTTTGATGCAGAAATCCACGTCCGGCGCGGCGAGGAGGTCGTTGCGGCGTCCTCCATCATGGATATCCTGATGCTGGCCGCCGGGCCGGGCACCGAGATCACCATTCTCGCCGACGGGCCGGACGCAGACGCAGCGCTGGCCGCCCTCACTCAACTCGTCGAGGACAAGTTCTACGAATCTGTCTGACGCGGTGTTTCCGGTTCTGGCGACATGAAGGGGTCTGCCTCGTCGTCGCTGCCCGCTTCCGCATTTGCCGGAGTAGATGCTGACGCCATTGGCGCGGCATCCGGCGCATCTGCGGCATCCGCTGCGTCTTCCGCATCGGTAATATCGCGTGACGACATCAGCATTTCACCCGAACCGGAGCCGGACGCCGCGAAAGAATGCACGTCCTCGGCTGCAGGCGTGTCGGGTGCCGGCTCGATTGCCGGCGCGGCAGGCATCGCCTCGGGTGTCGGGGCCTGCATCGCCGAAGCAGTGGCGATGGCCGGTGTATCCGCAATGTCGGACTCCGGCGTGGACGGAGTCCCGGCCGGCAATTGGCTGTCCGCCCGAGTTTCAACGGGTTCCGGCGTCGGCGCATGCATCGCCGAAGCGGCGGCGGTGGCCGGTACAACCGTCTCGTCCGTCGCGGCGGTTTCCGTTTCCGTTACGCCAGCCTCACCGGATACCGCTGTGTCGCTAACGGAGCGGTTGGCCAATGGCGGTGGTGGTGGCATCACCATGTCACGGTCTGACGTCGATGTTTCTTCGACACTGGCGTGTTCGGCTGCCGCCGGCATGGAGGGCACGGGGGCCGGATCCGCGTCGTCAGACCCGCTGCGGGCGGCCGCCAGCTCTTCATCGCTGGGCAGATCATCAGCCGCTTCGTCTTCAGCCTCCCCGGCCGGGGACGCGTCGACAATTGCTGCGGCGGCCAGAGCCGCACCGGTAGCGGCCGGAGCCGCCACGGTTTCAGCCGGAGGATGGCGCAGAATATTCTCGCTCAGACGGGCAATACGGCCTTCCAGCCGGCCGGCATCCCGCGTGCGGTTGACAAACCCGCCGACGCAGAACACGAGCCCAACACCGGCCAGCGCCAGAATCGCGGGCATCAACGCCGATTCCGTTCCCAGCGCCAGGCCGGTGGCAATCGCCGCAAAAACATAGACCGGGGCCCAGATGATACGCCAGGAACGGGCAAAATAGGTGATCAGGGCCAGAAGAGTAAGCGGCAGCACAAATGCCAGCATCTGGGCCGACAACCAGCCCGGCAGACCGAGTTGATCAACAAGACCGCCAAAACCGGGAATGGCGGCGGCGAGGTCGAATCCGGCAAGGGCCGGAATCCGGGTGGCCACCAGATCGAAAATATTGAAGGCGGGAAGTGACGCGAAAATACCCGGATCGACTTCCAGCATGAAAAGCCGGATATCCGACCAGGAGAAGGCAATGGCCGCGACCATGAAGAGCAACATGGCCAGCCACCAATTGGTCGCGCGGGTGATGCCGCTGCGCGCCAGAACGGCGGTCGCTTCCGGTGCCGTGCGGGTCCAGGCATTGCGGTCATGATTGATGACGGCAACGGGGCGCGATCCATGATCCGGTCCGCTTTGCGCGCGAAGGACGGTCACCGTCTCTCCGGTTTCCAGGGGCGTATCAGGACGGGACAGGCGCATGGAATGCGACGCCCCGTCGGCATCGCGGATTTCGTGTTCGCCGCGGCGCTGACCTTCACCGGCCGTAACGCCCGGTGAGGCATAGAAATCAACGCGCTTTCGTCCAAAGCCTAGGCTGGCATGCGCCCCCGGAATACTCGACATCGACCCACCCCTCAATTCATCAACTCAACGCGGCAATCCTGCTCTGCGTCATGGCCCGAAAACGCCGGACATCGGGGACTATACAAGATTTGGGCCGCCAGAGTCATGGGGTTCACAGAAAGTTTGTCTGCACTGCCTCACAGCCTACATTGTGTCCGGCCGCCCTGCATGCTAACCGGCGGCACAATGCTGTCCCCTATCCGGCCGGGAGTCCCCGCCCCGGAGGGCCAAAGCTCTCCCGATCATCCTGATGGAAGGACCTTTTATGTCTGATTACCAAGTCAAAGACCTGTCGCTGGCCAAATGGGGCCGCACCGAAATCGACATGGCGGAAATCGAAATGCCGGGCCTGATGGCGCTGCGCGAGGAATATGGCGCGGCACAGCCGCTGAAAGGCGCGCGGATTGCCGGTTCACTGCACATGACCATCCAGACGGCGGTGCTGATCGAGACCCTCACCGCGCTGGGCGCGGAAGTGCGCTGGGCCTCCTGCAACATCTTCTCGACGCAGGACCATGCCGCGGCGGCGATCGCTGAAACCGGCGTGCCGGTCTTTGCCCACAAGGGCGAGACGCTGGAAGAATACTGGGATTTTGCCGACAAGATCTTCACCTGGCCGAATGGCGAGACCGCCAACATGATCCTCGATGATGGCGGCGATGCCACCATGTATCTGATCCTCGGCGAGAAAGCCGAGAATGACCCGTCCGTGCTGGGCGAGCCGAAATCGGAAGAAGAGCAATACCTCTTTGCCCAGATCAAGAAGCGGATTGCCGCAACACCGGGCTGGTTTGCCAAGGCCAAGGCCGCGATCAAGGGCGTTTCCGAAGAAACCACGACCGGCGTGATGCGCCTCTATCAGATGCAAAAACGCGGCGAGCTGCCCTTCCCGGCGATCAATGTGAATGACTCGGTCACCAAGTCGAAGTTTGACAACCGTTATGGTTGCCGGGAAAGCCTGGTGGATTCCATCCGCCGTGGCACCGATGTGATGATGGCCGGAAAGACAGCCCTCGTCTGCGGCTATGGCGATGTCGGCAAGGGCTCGGCAGAATCGCTGGCGCAGGCCGGTGCCCGCGTTTCCGTCACCGAAGTCGACCCGATCTGCGCGCTTCAGGCCTGCATGGACGGTTTCGCCGTTGTGCGCGTCGAGGACGTGATTGATGATTGCGATATCTTCGTCACCGCCACCGGCAACAAGGACGTTCTGACCGTCGACCACATGCGCGCCATGAAGGACATGGCCATCGTTTGCAATATCGGCCATTTCGACAACGAGATTCAGGTCGAGGCATTGCGGAACTTCCAGTGGACGAATGTGAAGCCGCAGGTCGATCTGGTGCAATTCCCGGAAGGCAACCGGATCATCCTTCTCTCCGAAGGCCGTCTGGTGAATCTCGGCAATGCCAATGGTCACCCGTCCTTCGTGATGTCGGCCTCCTTCACCAATCAGACCCTGGCCCAGATCGAGCTCTGGCTGCGCGGTGAGCAATACGGCAATGAGGTCTACATCCTGCCCAAGCATCTGGATGAAAAGGTCGCCGCCCTCCACCTGCCGAAACTGGGTGCAAAACTGACCGAGCTGTCCACCGAACAGGCCGATTATGTCGGCGTCGAGCAAAAAGGCCCCTACAAGGCCGAGCATTACCGCTACTAGGCGGTTTTGCCAGATTGCATGAGACATGCCCCGGACGCTGGTCCGGGGCATTTTCTTTTCCGGGAAAGCCGCTAGCTTGCGCCCATGATCCGAACTTCTTTCCTGATCGCCCTTCTGGCCTTGTGTGTCAGCGCCTGTTCGTCCGTGGCCTCACTGCCCGGCACCGAACGGCTGGATCCGCGCTCGGAACCCTTCATGCCGGCACAACCCTTTCCGGTGCCGGCCAATGTCGAACGGCTGATCGGGCCGGAGGATTGTCAGGGCGCACAGCTGGCCGCCCGCGAATTCGAGATGCCGGTCTATCCGGCCCGCGCCTATTCGCGAGGCCTTCAAGGCTGGGTGGTCGTCCGCTTCCATGTTTATGACACTGGCCGTCCGCATCGCGTCCGCTCGGCTGAGTCCATTCCCGCCGGGCATTTCGATGCGGCCGCCGTGCGGGCTGTGGAAGACTGGCGCTTTCGCGAATTGCCGGGCGGGCAGGCCCTGTCCAATTGCGTGGTGTTATTCGAGTTCCGTAACGGCACGGTTCGCGTTAGATAACGCGTATGGCTGAAGATGATTTTACCCGGCTGCTGGATGAAATTCCGCTGCTTTACAAGGTTCGCGCCTTTGCGGACGGGCTGGCAGACGCCCGCCTGTTCATGCGATTGGGCGAGCCCCTCGACACACGCGAACGCGATCTGTCCCGCACCTATCTCGACGGGCTGGGCTTTCCCCATGCCGAAGCAGGGCTATTGACCAATTGGGATGAGGCCGCCGAAGCCGCCGAGGCGATGGATTTCAATCCCGAAGGCTGGGAGACCGAGGAAATGCTGCGCGCCGGGCTGGTATCGGAAGCTTCGATGCGGCTGGACGAGGACGGCATCCAGACGGTTCTGGAATATGTCGGCATGAAGGCCGGCGAAGCGGCACAGGACGCTGTCGCCTATTCGGCGTCACTGGGCGATATGAGCGATGAGGCGGTGTTGAACGCGGCCGCGGGCTCACTCATCCAGGCGGCGAACGGGGCCGCGCTGGTGATCATGGCCGAGGCCGAGGATGATGATCCACCGCATCCCTTCCTGGCGCGCTGGCGTCTCTTTGTGCGCGGACGCTGGCCGGTGGGCCTGGCGGGCTCGACCTATAATATTCTCTGATTGGACGGAATGATGACGACGCTTTCGATTGCGAGCTGGAATGTGAATTCTGTGCGCCTGCGCGCCGTGCCGCTGATTGCGCCCTTTGTGGCTGCCGCAGCGCCGGACGTATTGTGCCTGCAGGAGATCAAATGCCGGACGGAGGAATTCCCGGAAAAAGCCTTCCGCGAGATGGGCTATGAACATTTCCATGTGCGCGGTCAGAAGGGGATGCACGGGGTCGCGATTGCCTCGAAGTTTCCGCTTGAGGATCTGGGCGATGAAGCCATCTGCCCGCGCGCGGAAGCCCGCCATCAACGCGTTGGCGTGAAGGGCATCGAATTGCACAATTTCTATATCCCCGCCGGCGGCGATGAGCCGGATGTCGAGACCAATCCGCGCTTTGCGCACAAGATGGATTTTCTGGCGCGGACGACGGATTACTTCGCGGCGCGGGACACGGCGAAGGACCGGATTGTCATTCTCGGCGACTTCAACATTGCGCCCTATGAGCACGATGTCTGGTCACACAAACAGCTTCTGAAGGTCGTCTCGCACACGCCGGGCGAGGTTGATGCGCTGAACGCCATGCTGGCGGCGGGTGATTTCATCGATGTGGCGCGGGAAATCATCCCGGAACCGGAAAAGATCTACACCTGGTGGAGCTATCGCTCGAAGGATTACCGCGCCTCCAACCGGGGTCGGCGTCTGGATCATATCTGGGTGACACCCGCGCTGAAAGACGCCGCTCTGGCACGCGGCCGCGACGGTTTCCGGATATACGAGCCGGAACGCGCGCGGGAAAAGCCATCCGATCACGTGCCGATTGTGCTGGATCTGGTGCTTTAGCGAAACCTGAGCCGCGCGCCTTGAGTCGCGCCATTATCGGTCTCGCGTTCATAAGTCGCTTGTTCGGCTTCCACCTCACGGTCGAACTGCTCGCGGTGCCGGTCCACCGCAGCGCGGACGGTATGGCAGGACGGCGCCGGCGGAATGGCCGCGAGTCGGTCTGAGAGGCGGCCCGCTGCATCGCGAAACCGCTCGACATGGCCCTCCTCATGTATTTCCAGCGCGGTTTTGAACCGCTGCCACGCCGCGCGCATGTCTTGCGATCCCCGGTCTTCCTCGCGCCATAGCGGATAGGTGATGTCGATATCCAGCGTCAGATCGACCTGCATCAAACGGCACTCATCGCCGCCAAAGGCAAAATCATAGCGAATGGACAGACCGCCGCGTGTGGTTGCCATGACGGCCGGATCCGGGCGGTTGCGAAACGAGGCGATCAAATGCTCCGGCGAGAGACCGGTGACTTCATAATGATGAATGTCCAGCGTCTCAGCCGTCGATACCGGAGTCTGGGCCGCGGCAACACCGCAACTGAATGCCAAGCAGACCAGCCCAAGCCCAATACGCATGAAACACCTGAAATCAGAAACCGGGCCTGATCCTGACGGCAGATCGCAAGGCTGTCACCCGGAAAGGCCCGAACGGCTTATGATTGCAGGCGATAACCACCGCCTTCGGTGATCAGAAGGCGCGCGCAGGACGGGTCGAGCTCGATCTTCTGGCGCAGACGGTAAATGTGGGTTTCCAGCGTGTGTGTGGTGACATTGGGATTATAGCCCCAGACTTCATGCAGGAGTTCGTCGCGCGAGACCGGCTTGCCGCCCGAGCGGTAGAGATATTTGAGGATATTCGTTTCCTTCTCCGTCAGGCGGATCTTCTTCTCGTCTGACGTCACCAGCAATTTCATGGACGGCTTGAATTCGTAGGGCCCGATCTGGAAGATGGCATCTTCACTCTGCTCATGGCTGCGCAGATGGGCACGGACCCGGGCCAGCAGGACCGAGAATTTGAAGGGTTTGGTGACATAGTCATTGGCGCCCGATTCCAGGCCGAGGATCTGGTCGGCATCGGTATTCTGTCCTGTGAGCATCACGACCGGTGCCGTCACGCCATTCTTGCGCATCAGGCGGCAGGCCTCGCGGCCGTCCATATCCGGCAGGTCGACGTCCAGAAGCACGATGTCGACGCGCTCGTCACGGGCAATCCGGATGCCCTTGGTCGCCGTGTCCGCATCGCGGACGTCGAATTCGTCATGAAACCCGAATTGTTCGATCAGGGTTTCGCGGAGGTCATCGTCATCATCGACGCACAGAATCGTTTTTTTCGCACTCATGGTTTGATCATGCCATTTTTTGAACCGGAGGCAATTCCTGCCGGGCGGCTGAAATTTCCCGGCACAAATGACCCTGCTCGCGCTCACGGTCAAGCACACAATAGCGTGTGCAAGGCGTCATCACGGCGTGAAAAATGGCTTCAAAATTGCATGGTTAACGCCCGGCACGACAGGCCGGCTTCGTCCGGCCACGTGAACCCTCCGTGGTGGGGGAGGCGACCGGGACGCCGTGTTATGCGCTTTTGCGCTGGAGGGCGTCCCGCGCCGACCGCTTGAATTATGCCTGATTTTGCCGGAAACCCGCCGACATGACCCGATTTACCGTCACCTCTGATGGCGTCTTTCAATCGCCGACCGGCACCGTTCGCGCAGCGCTCGGCAAGGGCGGTGTGAAGCCGGAAGCGGACAAGGTGGAAGGCGATGGTGCCACACCGCTCGGCGTCTACACGCTGAGGCGAGTACTCTACCGCAAAGATCGCGGCGATGCGCCCACAACGGCGCTGCCGGTTCGCGCGATCCACTCCGACGATGGCTGGTGTGATGCGCCCGATGACCCGGCCTACAACCGGCCGGTGCGCCTGCCCTATCCGGCATCGTGTGAAGAGATGGCGCGGCGCGATGAACTCTACGACATCGTTGTTGTGCTGTCGCACAATGATGATCCGCCGGTGCCGGGCAAGGGCTCTGCGGTTTTCCTGCATTGCGCCAAGCCGGGCTATCCGCCAACGCTGGGCTGTGTGGCGCTGGCGCGGGACGATCTGGAACACGTACTTGCGAACGCCAGGCCCGGCGATACGCTCGAAATCAGGCGCTAGGACGCTCCCCAAACAGGGCCGAGCCGACCCGCACGCTGGTCGCGCCAAACTTCACCGCCGTTTCATAATCGCCGCTCATCCCCATGGAGAGTTTTTCGATGCCATTGGCGGCGGCCAGGTCCGCCAGCAGGGCAAAATGCGGACCGGCGGGATCCTCGACCGGCGGAATGCACATCAGGCCTTCGATCTGAAACCCGAAATCCTCGCGCAGCGATGTCAGGAAACCGGCGAGATCAGGCGGGGCGATTCCCGCCTTCTGGTCTTCCTCGCCGGTATTGACCTGCACATAGAGGCGCGGCGTGCGGCCGGTCTTTTCCATCGCGGCCTTGAGGGCTTTGGCGAGTTTGGGCCGGTCCAGCGTTTCGATGACGTCAAACAGAGCGACCGCGTCTTGCGCCTTGTTGGTCTGTAACGGGCCTATCAGCCGTAATTCGAGGTCCGCATAATCGGCGCGCCGGCCGTCCCAGCGGGCCTGTGCTTCCTGAACTCGGTTCTCGCCAAAAACGCGCTGACCCGCCGCAAGGGCGTGTTCAATGCGCGTGTCGGGCTGTTTCTTGGAAACGCCCACCAGCGCCACATCTGCGGCTAACCGGTCCGCGGCCTTCGCCGCGGCGGCGATCCGCTTCAGGATATCATTCCGGCGGGCGGCGAATTCGTTTACAGAGTCGGTCATGTCCTCCCGCACCTATTCCCAAGCGATGAAACTGGCAAGGCTTGCCGCCAGATGGCCCGGCATTCCGGGCTTCCTGCCGCCCCTTATCGCAGTGACGGATCCGCAGCGAACGCCGGATGTTGCCGCCTTTGCACGCGGCCTGCCGGATAACTGCGCGCTGATCTATCGCCATTTTGGCCGGACCGAACGGTTCGCCGAAGCGCATGATCTTTCGGCCATAGCGCGGGCCAGAGGACTGGTTCTGCTGATTGCAGCAGATCCGGAGCTGGCCGAGGCGTGCGATGCTGAGGGTGTGCACTGGCCGGCCCGCCTGGTCCGGGAGGCGCAGCGCTGGCGGAACACCCATTCGGGGGCGATCATGACGATGTCGGCGCATAACCGGCGCGAACTCGCGCTGGCAGCTCGGACCGGAGCAGATGCTGTGCTGCTATCGCCGGTCTTTGCCACACGCAGCCATGCCGGAAAGGCCGGGTTGGGCCCTTTGCGGGCAACCTCCCTCACAACCCGCGCGAGGCTGCCGGTCTATGCGCTCGGTGGCATAACGGCAGACACGGCAAAGCGTCTGGCAAATTCAGGATTTTCGGGATTGGCAGCGATTGACGGGTTAAAACCCTAGAAGCGCCAGCCGGTTTCAAACTTCACTTCCGGCGCACGATTATCGATCTGCGGGCCGGTGACCAGATTGTCCGGATTGGAAAAACGGATCGATCCGCCAAAACGGAAGCGCTGATTGAGATCGACATAGACGCCGGCATCGATCGAGTCGAATTCACGGCGCTGCTCGTCATTACGGTCAATGCCGAGGGTAAAGCCCCAGCCATCGCCGGACTGGAATTCCACCTGATTGTCCGGGAAATCGAGATTGACCCCGGGCGCTACATTCGAGTCCAGCGTGTAGGTTTCATACCAGGCCTGAGCATCGGCATCGGACGAGGCGCTAACCGCATCCTGGAACGCAAAAGCGCCCGGCGCGGAGGCGACAAACCCCGCGACCGCAACAACGATCGTCCATGCTTTTAACACCTGGCTCATGCCACAATGCCCCTCAATGCAGAAAACAATATAACCAATGATCGTTAAAAGGCGAAGAGTTGAATCTCAGAATGACAACGTTTTAAGGTGCCACCCTCCGTTTGTCAGTTCCGGAATGTCACCTCGAAAAACGCTCCGGTACCATTTTCAGTATTATTTACAATGCCCTGAACGGTAGGGATGGCAAAGTCCCGTTCCGTTGAGTGTAGTCCAAAGGTCACAGTGAATTGATCGCCGACCAGTCGCGACAGGGTCAATTGCGCCGCCGTCTCCGACTCCTGGAGGTAATCATCCTCGGAGGCGGCCCATTCCGCACCATAACTCCAGTCGCCGCGATCATATCTCGCCGCCAGGGTCAGGGCCTGATAATCGCCGCCGGACACCGCATTGTCAGACCAGAGGCCGGACGCGCCGATGGAGAGCCCGTCCCGCGACCAGCGCAGCTCCGCTCCGACGGCGCTGTAAGCATCGGAAAACGCGACCGAAAGCGGGTCGGCCGTCACGAAGTTGAGTGCCGCCTCTATCTGTCCGGCCGTGGCAAAGGTGTGATCAAAGCTTACCCCGGCTTCGAAGACGTTTTCGAGGCTGGCCGAACCGGCACCGCCCGCAATCGCGGCCGACAGGCAGATATCGACGGCGCAATAGCGGGCTTGCGGTGCAAAGGAGGCCGAGGCCCGCAAACCGATGATACGCGGCGTTGAATAGACAATCGAGGGCCCGAATCCCGCGCCGGTATTGGCCGTGCGTGTCATCACCTGACGGCCGAGCCCCAGAGGCCCGCCATCCAGCCGGACAAAGGCCGAACCGGTCGGCAGGTTGATAGCTTCAACCTGCGCGGCTCCGGGTGTCAGACCCAATCGCCATTCGCCCCAGCCGGCTTTCAGAAAGATATTGAAGCGTTCAGCCGCAATGGCCTTGCGGCCGGTCTCCGCGGCACCGCCGCGATAACGGCCCGTGGCCAGCGATCTGCGTGGGCTGGTCAGGACCGGTCCCGCCGCATTTGCAAACCCGTCGCGCGCAATATCGCTCTGGGCATGGAGCCCGGCTTCCAGCCCCCAGCGCCAGCCATTGTCGGAAATTGCTTCCCATTCAATGCGGGCATCGAGGTCGGCGAGCACATTGCCGCCATAGGATCCGCTGGCAAAGACCAGAGCGGCATCCGTGCGCAAGGATAGGTCAATCGCCGCCAGGCGATAGCTTATATCATCTGAATTCTGGAAAGAATGCGCCGGCGCGGCCGCGAGGACTGCAGAAAGCGCGGAGAATATTATCGCGCCTGAATACTGCGTCATTGTGCCTCTCGCGGCCCCGCCGGTCGGCCCCGTCCCCCCGGACGAAGCGCTAATCCACACCGGCCATACCCTCATCGTCAAGCAAGCCAAGCGGCAAATAAGGCAAGAAAAAGGCAGATGTGGCGCGAAAGCCACGATGGTTCATTTCGAACTCGTGGTGAATCAAGTGTCGCCCATGGCTGGCCATGCGCGTTTCGCGTGGTATAGATCACGTCGCCGTCGGGCCAACGGGTCCGGTTTGCCACACTATTTCTCATGGAGACCGAGAGATGAAGTTCAGCCGCTCCCTAACCTTGCCGGTTCTAGCGCTATCCATGCTGGCGCTTGCGGCGTGCTCGTCCTCACGCAGTACCGAATCCGGCGATGATGGCCGCAGCGGCCTTCGTCTGCCCAGCTTTTCCGGCGGTGCCAGCGATCAGCGTCCGGCGGGTATCGGCGTCAACAGCTTTCTGTGGCGCGCCAGCCTCGACACGATCAGCTTCATGCCGCTGGATCAGGTCGATCCGTTCGGCGGCGTGATCGTCACCGACTGGTATGCCAATCCGGAACAGCCGAATGAGCGCTTCCAGGTCACGGTCTATATCCTCGATACGCGACTTCGCGGCGATGCCTTGTCTGTGCGGGTCTTCCGTCAGGAACGCTCTGAAGCCGGCGAATGGGTGGACGCAACCGTTACACCGCAAACCGGGATCGATATTGAAAACGCGATCCTGACGCGGGCGCGGCAATTGCGGATCTCGACGCTCGACAACTAACCTTTTTGCCCGCCCTTCCGGCGCGGGCTCAGGACAATTCCATGAGCAGATACAATCCCAGAGAGGCCGAGCCGAAATGGCAACGCGTCTGGGCGGAAGAGGGCGTGGACCGCGCATCGCGCGAGGCGTCTGACCGTCCGAAATACTACGTCCTTGAAATGTTTCCCTATCCGTCGGGAAAGATCCATGTCGGCCATTCACGCAATTATGCGATGGGCGATGTGGTCGCCCGCTACAAGCGCGCCCGCGGGTTCGATGTGCTGCACCCGATGGGATGGGACGCTTTCGGCCTGCCCGCCGAAAACGCGGCGCGCGAGCGCAATGTGCATCCGCGCGACTGGACGCTGAAGAATATCCAGGTGATGCGCGGACAGCTGCAAAGGCTGGGTCTGGCGCTGGACTGGGACCGGGAAATCGCGACCTGCGAGCCGGACTATTACAAGCACCAGCAGGCGATTTTCCTGAAATTTTTCGAGCAAGGCCTCGTCGAGCGCCGCAAGGCCAAGGTCAATTGGGATCCGGTCGACCATACCGTTCTGGCCAATGAGCAGGTCATCGACGGCAAGGGCTGGCGCTCCGGCGCACAGGTCGTCCAGCGCGAGCTCGACCAGTATTTCCTGAAAATCACCGATTATGCCGACAGCCTGCTGGACGGGCTGGAAACGCTGGAGCGCTGGCCGGATAAAGTCCGCCTGATGCAGGCCAACTGGATCGGCCGTTCGCGCGGGGCCCATGTGACCTTCCCGTTTGCCGATCCGGCCGACAGGGACCGCTTTGGCTGTGAAGGCATCACTGTCTTCACGACGCGGCCCGACACGCTGTTCGGCGCCAGCTTTCTGGCGCTGGCCTCCGATCATTCGATCACGGCCGCATTGGCCCAGGATGATCCGCTGGTCGACAAGTTCGCGCGCGATTGTGCGGCCGCCGGCACCACGGCGGAGGAAATCGAGAAAGCCCCGAAAAAGGGCATTGATCTGCATGTGAAGGTGCTGCACCCGTTTGATGATAGCTGGGAAATCCCGGTCTGGTCGGCCAATTTCGTGCTGTCGACCTATGGCACTGGCGCGATTTTCGGTTCGCCTGCGGGTGATCAGCGCGATCTTGATTTTGCACGGAAATACAATCTGCCGGTGACCCCGGTCGTGCTGCCGCCGGACGCCGATGCGGCCACGCACACCATCGATACCGAAGCCTATACCGATCACGGCACCATCTATAATTCGCGCTTCCTCGACGGATTGACCACAGAGGCTGCCATCGAGCGCGCGATTGAAGAGCTGGAAAAGCGCGGTCTGGGTCAGGGCGCGACCAATTACCGGCTGCGCGACTGGCTGGTTTCACGGCAGCGCTATTGGGGCTGTCCGATCCCGATCATCCATTGTGGAAGCTGTGGGACGGTACCGGTGCCGGCGGACCAATTGCCGGTGGAATTGCCCCGCGATGTGACGTTTGACACGCCGGGCAATCCGCTCGACCGGCATGAGAGCTGGCGCAATGTCGATTGTCCGCAATGCGGTCAGGCGGCAAAGCGCGAGACCGATACGCTGGACACCTTTGTCTGCTCGTCCTGGTATTTCCTGCGCTTTACCTCGCCCTGGTGCGAGGACAGGCCGTTTGATCCGGAAGCGGCCCGGCGCTGGATGCCGGTCGATCAATATGTCGGCGGGATCGAGCATGCCATTCTGCACCTGCTCTATGCGCGCTTCTTTACCCGCGCCCTGCATGATTGCGGGCTGATCGATCTGCCCTCCGGCGAACCCTTTGCCGGCCTGTTCACGCAAGGCATGGTCACGCACGAGACCTACAAGTCCGAGAGCGGCAAATGGCTGGCCCCGACCGAAATCGGGGACAGCGACGGCCAGTTGGTCGAGCTTGAAACCGGACGTCCGGTCACCGTCGGCGCGATCGAGAAGATGTCGAAGTCGAAGAAGAATGTCGTCGATCTCGATGACTTCATCGACACCTATGGCGCAGATGCGGCGCGCTGGTTCGTCCTGTCCGACAGCCCGCCCGAGCGCGATGTTGAATATACTGATGGCGGCGTGGATGGCGTCTGGCGGTTTGTCCAGCGCCTGTGGACCGTGGTCGACGGCTTTGATGGCACGGACGCGACCGACATGTCCGGCGTCAGCGCAGACGGTCTGGAGCTGCGCAAGACGGCTCATCGCTCGGTGCGCGATGTGACGGAGGCGATTGAAGGCTTCCGCTTCAATTCGGCGGTGGCAAAGGTGCATGATCTGGTCAATGCGCTGCGCAAATTCCTGCCCGCGAACGCGGCCGACAAGGCGGCGCAAAAAGAGGCGCTGACGCTGCTCGCCCAGCTGATCTCGCCCTTCATGCCACATCTGGCCGAAGCCTGCTGGGAGCGTCTGGGGCTGAACGGTATCGTCGCGACCGCCGCCTGGCCGGAAGCCGATCCTGCCCTGTTGGTGGACAACACCGTCACGATCGCCGTTCAGGTCAATGGCAAGCGCCGCGGCGAGATCGAATTACCCAAGGGCTCGGACAAGGACGTGGCCGAAAAAACGGCTCTGGCCGATCCGGGGGTGGCGCGTTCGCTGGAAGGCCTTACAGTGCGCAAAGTGATCGTGGTCCCGGACCGGATCGTCAACATTGTGGCGGGCTGAATATGAAACGCAAAGCACTCCTTGCCCTGATGGCGGGCGCAACACTCGGCCTTTCGGCCTGCGCCTTCCAGCCTCTGCATGGCTCACCGCAGCAGGTGAGCGCCATGCGCGGCATTACCGTCGCCGTTGAAGGGCAGGAGCGTATCGACCAGATGCTGGCCGAATCCCTGAATGACCGCTTCGGCACGCCCTCCGGCGGGCGCTATCGCCTCGCCGCGGAAACCAGCGTGACGACGTCCGGCCTGGGGGTCGGGGCGGATGATGTGGCCTCACGGTCGGCCCTGTCTTTGTCGGTTGATTTCAGCCTGATCGATACCGGCTCCGGTTCGCCTGTGCTGACGGAAACCGTCCGCACCGAGGCGACGTTTGACATCCCGCGGCAGCCCTATGCCGCCGTCAGTGCGCGCCGCGATGCCGAAGAACGTGCCGCCCGGGAAGCCGCGGACCGGATCGCCCTGCGCGTGGCGCGGTATATCAACCGCGGCGGCCAGTGAAGGCGACAGCCCGTGATGTGAATACGCGGCTGGCCACGCCGGACAGCGAGCTGACGGCCTGGCTGATCTATGGGCCGGACCGGGGGCTGGTGCGCGAGCGGGCCAATCTGCTGGTCAAGGCGCTGGTCGAGGATCCCGATGATCCCTTCAACGTCACCAAGCTGACCGATGAAGACCTGAAGACCGACCCGGCCCTGCTGGCCGACAATATGGCGGCGCTCTCCATGATGGGCGGGGACCGGCTGGTGCGGGTGCAGATCTCGACCGAGGCGGGCGGAGCGCCGGTGGCAGAGTTTCTGAAGGATTTCGAAGCCGGCAAAGCCCCGGCGGAAGCCTGGCTGGTGGTGGAAGCCGGGGATCTCAAGGCGGCCGGCAAGTTGCGCAAGGCGTTCGAGCCCGCCAAAAAGGCGCTGGCCGCGCCGTGCTATGCGGAAACCGGGCGGGATCTGATCGCCTTTGTCGATGAGGCGCTGGCCGCCGAAGGTCTCAATCTGGAGGCCGATGCGCGCGCCCGCTTCCTGCCGCTGATCGAGGGGGATCGCGGCGTGGCGCGCTCGGAGATCGACAAGCTCATTCTCTACAAGGGCCCGAAAGAGGTGCGCGCCGATGGCGAAGACACCATCACGCTCGCCGATATCGAGGCCAGCGCGGCCGCCGGGGGCGATGCCGCGCTGGACCGTGTCGTCGATACCGCCATGTCGGGCCGTGTGAAGGACGCCGATGCCAGCTGGATGCGGGCGCGGTCGGGCGGAGCCAGCGGGGTCGGCCTCGTGCGCACGATACAGCGGCGAATCGATTTGCTGTCCGAGTTGAAATCCGGCGGGCCGGATGCGGCCATGCGTCTGGGAGCCCCGCGCTTTGGTCCGGCAGCGGATGCGTTCAAGCAGCAGGCCGCCCTGTGGAATGACCGGGCGCTGGATCAGGCACGGCAGGCGGCGTTCGAGGCCGAGCGCCAGATGAAGCGCGCCGGGGCCGCTCCGGCAGAGCTTCTGGGCGGGGATTTGCTACTCAAACTGGCCTTGCGCGCCAAAGCCATGTCATCACGGCGCTCGACGTGATTGCGCCCCCGGTCTCATTGGGTTATTCCACGGCGCGAACGCACCCATAGCTCAGCTGGATAGAGCGCTGCCCTCCGAAGGCAGAGGTCAGAGGTTCGAATCCTCTTGGGTGCGCCAGCCTTTGCTGGTTGCTTCCGCTCCGCTCGGCGCGGCTCTTGTCATCGAAGTTTGCAATAGCGCCGGTGCTCGCATGAAGCGCGCTCAGGGCTGGGGCGTAGGCGGGTTTGAAAATGCTTGCAGCGAGCGTCGGCCCGGCAAGCCAGCCCATGGAATTCGAGCGAAGACTGTCACGCCGTAGCCTTGGCGAAGGCGGGCCCACGTTTCAAATTCTGATGCGGCATGCCCCGGCAGGGCCTTCACTCCTTGCTAAAGCCGCGGGCGCGCGGGCGCGCTTGCCAAACCCTGGCGGGTTTGATGCGTTCGGCAATCTCGTCCTGGCCGCTTCTGCGCCTGCAAGCGGGCAAGCCACCGCGCCTGCAACAGAGGAAGAAGTGCGTGAAGCCTATGACGCTTTCCTGGACTGGGTGGCCGGCTGGTAGGACGAAGATCATTACGCGTAATACCGGCTGACCGACCGGCGTATCCGCCAATGGTGGCCGCGCGAGCGTTATCTGCGCTTCCTCACCGACAGCCGCTGCCGCACCGGCGCGCTGATCTCTATCAAGGTGTTGCTGGCGGCTGCCATTAATGCGGACACATTGCCCTGCACCGAGCGGGGTCACTGTTACCGGCCCGGACTGCGCTATGTCTTCCTGCTGTTCCGCACGCGCTACGAGCATGTCGAGGGCGAGCTGACGGAATACGCCGTGATGGCAGAATCGGGCGAAGGATGGCGCTTTGGCGGCGGCAATATTCTCAACCGCCCGATGGGGGAGACCTCGGTGATTATGACGCTTCAGGATGAAAGCCGGTACCGGCAATCCTTCCAGTAGGCAGTCCTACAATTCACCGGATTTCCCATTCACCGGGGGCCGCGACTCGACTATGCTGCAGCTCAAGCAAAAGGGGCTGAACATGATCCGGCTGATGACAATCATACTGGCCAGCGCGAGTCTGGCCGCCTGTTCCGGCGGCAATGAATTCGCAGGGGGCGGCGATATCCTGACCATTCATGGCGAGATCGGGACGACGGATCGCGGCGCGATGCAGCCGGGGCTTGAACCTCTGTTCAATGCCTATGGCATAGACTTCGATAGCGCCCATGCCATGCCTTTCGCCAGCCTGGCGGACATGCCGCAACACACCGTCCGGGTCGCCTATCCGGCAGGCGGAGAGACGCACAGCTTCTCAGGCCCCTTGCTGCGCGATGTCATGGCGGGTGCCATGCCGGAAGGGACAATGCTGACTATTACCGCGCTGGACGGATATCAGCGCGATATCGAGCTGTCCCGGATCGAGGACCATGATGTGATCCTGGCCATCCGCATGGATGGCGATGCGCTCAATATCGGCGGGTTCGGCCCGGCCATGATCGTCTGGCCGCGCGATACGGACGAGGCTCTGGCCGGGATGGATGACAGCGACTGGATCTGGGGCGTGTTCTCCATAGAGGTGAATTAGAACCTTTCCCAATCCGGACCCATCACCTGTTATATTGCTGACATGATTTCACCGGTTTCCAGAAAAAGCCGTTGCGTCTGCGCCATTGCTTCCTAAGCTGCTGCGCAAGCAACTCTTGGGGAGAGATATGGACGGCTTTTTCAACGCCGCGACCACGGTCAGCGACTTTCTGTGGGGCGGGACTTGGGGTGACGAACGCATCCTGCCCGTAGGCATCATCACGGTCGCCCTGCTGGGCACCGGTCTGATTTTCATGATCATTCTGGGCGGACGGCCACTACGCCGCCTGTTCCCGGCCTTCGGTGAACTCTGGAGCGGCCGCAAGGGCACCGGTGAAGGCGAGATCTCACCCTGGAATGCCCTTTCCACTGCACTTTCCGGTCAGGTTGGCACCGGCAATCTGGCTGGTGTGGCCACGGCCATCACGCTGGGCGGGCCCGGTGCGATTTTCTGGATGTGGATTACCGCCCTCTTTGGTATGGCCGCGGCCTATGCCGAGTCCAGCCTTGCCGTCCGCTTTCGCGAAAAGCACCCGGATGGCCACTTCCATGGCGGACCGATGTATTACATCAAGAACGGCCTCGGAAAAGGCTGGGGCTGGCTGGCCGTACTGTTCTGTCTTGGCACGATATTGTCGGCGATTGCGACCGGTGGCGCCATTCAGGCCAATTCAGTGACGCAGTCAGCTGTCGAAGCCGGGACATCGCTGGGCATAAATGTGCCCAACTGGAGCGTCGGCATTATCCTCGCCGTGCTGGTGTTCATTGTCATTATCGGCGGTATCAAGTCGATCGGTAATGTCGCGGGAAAGATCATTCCCTTTATGGCCGGGGCCTATGTGCTGGCCGCTCTCTTTGTTCTGGTAACCCATCTGGATCATATTCCGATGGCTTTCGGTCAGATTTTCGGTGCTGCATTCGGCTGGGAACAGGCCGGTGGCGGGCTCGCCGGTTATGGTGTTCTGGCAGCGGTACGGGCCGGTGTGGCCCGCGGGCTGTTTTCAAACGAGGCCGGTCAGGGCTCTGCCCCGATCGCACACGCGGCGGCGCAGACGAAAAACCCGATCAAACAGGGCGAGATCGCCATGCTGGGTGTTTTCATCGACACGATCGTGATCTGCACCATGACAGCTCTGGTCATTCTTGTGGTGGAGGGCGCTTATCCGTCCGCTGGCGGTGTGGTGTCCTATGCGTGGCAATCGGCTGATCTCGAAGCCTCTGCGATTACAACGGCAGCCTTTTCCGCCGGCATGTTCGGCGGCGCATGGGTGGTGTTGGCGGCGCAGGCCCTGTTCGCCTTCACCACGATTATCGGCTGGTCGTATTATGCCGAACAGAGTGCGACCTATCTGGTTGGTGACTGGGCCGCAAAACCCTTCCGCTTCCTGTGGGTGTTCGTCGCCTTCGGCGGAACGCTGATTGTCAATGTCGACGGGCTCTGGCGGTTCGGCGATATCGCCAATGCGTCCATGCTGTT